>CAYOFJ010000220.1:0-3750 GCA_964403065.1 uncultured Halanaerobiaceae bacterium
CAATTTCTTCAGCCACTTCCTCTATTTCAGCCAGTTCTGAAATATTTGCCAGAGCCTTTTCCAGCTCTGGACGGTGCTCTTCATATCTCTCCTGCCAGGTTAAATCACCGGTAACAGCCGCCAGGAAGGCCGTTAATTCCAGACTGCGGCTGTGATAAAGCAAATCCCCAGAAGCCCTTTGCAGTGCCAGTTCCATTTCTTCAAATTCTCTTATGACACGACTGGAACGCTGAAGCTGCCAGAACAGCAAACCTATAAGCAAAATGGTAACAACAACAGATATTATGAACCAGGGATTAAAACTTCTGATAAAACTTTCCTGTTTATATTTGTTTTTAATATTATCTTCCTCTCTCATAATTGCCCTGAACCTCCCCGGCATCTATACTCCTACATCTATTATTGCGAGTTTACCTCATGCAACCATTCCTGTACTAACTCCTGGTTTTCTTCCCTAAAACGCTCAGCAGCAGCCTCGGGGGTCATTTCTTCCTCTTCAATCCACAGCATCACTTTTTCCATATCTTCTTCCTGCCAGTAAAAATTGTCCAAAAACTCATAGACCCTGGGCTTATCTGCTTCCAGACCTTCCCGCACAAAAGTTCCGATGTATCCTTCTGTATCATAGACACCCCGGGGATCATCCAAATATTTCAGATCCCATTTTGAAAACTTCCAGTGTGGTGTCCAGCCTGTAACCACGATCCATTCCTCCTCTTCAATAGCATTTTCCAGTGTCGTGGTCATGGTTCTGTCACTGCCGGTAACCAGGTCAAAATCCTCCAGACCTTCATATTCATCCTGAGCATTCCTGGTAGCATCCATGATACCAGCATCAGGTTCAATACCAATTATTCTTTCATCAAATTCTGCTTCATAATCAGGGAGTTCGGAAATAGAATTAATTGGTACATATTCTGGCACTGCCAAACCTTCCACAGTTCCTTCAAGGTTAGGACCTAAATATATCAAATCATCCTGATGTCGTTCATAATATTCTTCCTGTAATGGCAGCCAGGCAGCCACCATGGCATCCTGATCACCCACGGCCACCGCTTCGTATAGTGCGGTAAGTGTAACTGACATGAGTTCGACCTCATAGTCCAGCTCCGATTCAATTATTTCAGCTACCACATGAGTACTGGCAATTTCTGAATCCCACTCTACGTAAACCAGCTCCACCTTCTCTTCTACTGTTTCTTCTGTTACTTCGGGCTCATCCGTTTCTTCTTCCTGGGTACAGGCATTCAAACTAAAAATTATAGCAGCTGCCATAAAAATTATAATTATTGAAGCAACAAACTTTCTGATTTTATCCCCCCCTATGTCTTCCCATTAGTTTGTTTAGCTGGCGAGTATCTTTCTTCATGTTAATAATACTTTTAGTATTTCACAACTAAACAATAAAAATTCTATACACTTTTCTGAAAAATAAACAAAAAATTTTGCGGAGAATGTCTTATTAAATCATATTATATACCCAGATTAAATATCCTTTATAATCCTTTTAAATAATAACATACTAATTTAAAACTAATCTAAAAAGTGAGCTCTAAATTAACAATATCACACTCTAGAACATTTTTCATGTCAAAATACGAAAATTGTTTGAAATGTGGTTTGCAATATGTCGATTGCGATTTTGCATTGAGTATTAATAATTCCATTCAAAAATACATATGAAAACTAAATAGAAAATTGGCAGTTTGCAAATAACAATTAAATATAGCTTCCCCGATGATATAGCCGAAAATAATTTAACCAGGAACTAAATTTCAAAAGGTGAAATTTATTAAGTTTATATTTTTTTGGGTGTTAAGATTTTGTCGAAACCAACTTTTATTCATGAGTTCATTTAAAAATTTTTGTACCAAAAGACAAAAAATAACGTAATAGCTCTTGAATTTTGATTTCATATGTTTTATAATAAACATGGAACAAATGATAAATGATTCACAATAAAATCATGTTTACAACTGGATTTTTGAATTTGTAATTTATCCTAAGTGGATAAAATCCACGCCATAATAGGAATTTAGGTTACTTTACAGTACAAGGTTATAAATAATATATTCACAATTAAATAGATTATCCGTTAATTATAAAAATTTATAATATTGCTGTAATCAAGGGAAAGAAGTAAACTTTAACGTAAGATAATGTTTTATAGTTTTTTAAGAATTAGTGTTCTTTATATTATTGGTTGCACTGCATAAAGTTGATTTCAGAAAAATTCCGAAATTATAATCCCCGTCATATCATATAGCCTATCATAGACTATCAATCTAATTACCAAAAAAATTATTTTTCGCAGTGAAATCATTATTTTGGCTAATAAAAAATCAATATAAGGAAATTCCTATTTTGCTGGAAATTATGCAAATTTTTATTTTTCATTTTTCATCTGAATGTTTTCACAATCACAATCTTTGGGGGAATTAGTTATGGCAATATTAATGAAGCTCGGGTTTGGAACCTTAATGACTTTTGCGCTAGTATTATTGACTTCAGTTTTTCTGGGAATGTTTTCTGTTGATTACAGTATAATGGCTTTAGCACTGGCCATGGTCTCCGGTGGTTTCTTTTTGCGGGTCTTCCTTGATTGGAATAAATTAAATCAAGTTTTAGAAGAATCAGAGATAAAATTAGAATTTGAAGACTTGTTAAATTTTATTGCTGTTGTAGGCGGAGCATTTGTGGCTTTTTAACTCTCAATTGAATTGGGTATATCAGCAGTTTTGGCCTCTGGTATAACAGGTGTTTTAGCAACATTAATATTACCCAGATTTGATGTGCCGATTTTTTGCGGATCATTTGTGGGTATGGCAAGTTACTCACTGCTGCCGGGCTATCAATATTTAGGATTGGCTGCAGTCATAGCTGGCGGAGTTTTTGTTTTAGGCAAAGCAGCTTTTAATGGATTTGGTGGTAAACTCGGTACCATCGCCTTTATTGGTTGTGTTATAGCTGCTATCCTGACCGGACAAAGCTTTAGCGGGGAACCAGTAATCCAGGGGGAGTTGCTGGAATTTTTACTGATCTATTCCGTGATCGGAGCAGTCGTTACATTTACATTAAGTGAACGACTTGATAATAGTGCAGTAATCAGTTCAGGCGCCGTAGGTGTGATGGCGGCTGTAATACTTCCTATATTATATCCCGAGTTTGGTAATACACTGGCGGTAATGACTTACTGTGCTTCTTTTGCTGGTATGTCTTCACTGAAGAGAATTAAAGATGAATTTATGATGGCCTTCGCTGGAATAATTTGTGCCATTGTTTTCGCTTTTTCGGCTCCCTATTTGGGTGGTGCTGGCGGTAAACTGGGAACCACAGCATTTATTTCCGTCATAACAGTAAATGGAGTGGGAGTTGCCTACAAATATTTTAAACATGCACTCATCGATACTGTTAGAAAGAGAAAAACTCCCCAAAAACAACAACAGTTGGATTAATAAAATAAAGACAATATAAAGATGATATTTCGATAGGGCATCAAACAAAATATAATCGAAAGAAAATATGAGATTAAAGCCGCTGTTCTGGCGGCTTTTTTATTTTTACTCAATTCTCGCCTGAGATTAAAATAGTAAAGACATTAAAATTATACCGCCGATTTTTAGCGAATGGTAGTAAAATGGCGGTAAAGCACTAAAAATAGACCCCCTTTCGGGAGCCTATGATTGTTGATATAAAAATGGTGCGCCCGGGAGGACTCGAACCCCCAGCCCTCTGATCCGAAGTCAGATG
>CAYOFJ010000221.1:0-1279 GCA_964403065.1 uncultured Halanaerobiaceae bacterium
TACATCTGCATGTAAATCACCCATGGTTCTTTTAACAGTAAATTTCTTTTCGGTTTCTAAATCAATAATTTCAGCTTTTTCGCCTTCGGCAAAAATATCTTTTACTGTACTCCAGGGCAATATCTCTGGTTCTGACAGTGATGATGAAATACCTTCATCTGAAAATTCTTTGTCCTGGGAAAATCTCTCTTCGGTGCTCTCTATTTTTTCAGCATCTGGGTCTGAATACAGATCAATCTCTGCTAAAGCCTGCCAGGTTTTGCTGTCAGTTATTCCATCAGCAAATAAATCCTTTTCTCGCTGAAAATTCCTAACGGCCTCCCTGGTAGACTCACGGTATAAACCAGTAGGAACCCCTTCCAGATATTCCATTTGATAGAGCAGATGCTGTAAAAATATTACCTGAGGGCCCCTATCATTTAAGCGCAGGGTATTCTTATTATCAACGCTTCTCTCGCCGGAAAAATAGGGGTTATTATATTCAGTACTTCCGGCCCCCGTATCTTTAGTATCAGAGGATTGTGATGATTTTTTTGGTAAAACCTCACCTTCCTGTAACAGATATTTCTCTTCCCCTTGCTGAAAAACCAGCTTATCGGCATGTTCTCCTATAAGCTCATATTCACCGGCAGTATCACCTGGACGCAAATAATTAAGCTCTCCATTAATATTAACAATAGCCAGAAGAGAACTTTCCCTGTGAGAATATCTTTCCAGAACAATTTGTTGAGAAACCACCGCTCCCGATAACTGATTTAAGAAAAATATCGTAAATATAAAAATAAGCAAAGTTTTACCTGCTTTAGACCGAGAAATGTTTGTAAATTCTTTTCTTTTGTTGTAAAAGAGAAAAATTATATTTATCCATTCTGTCTTCATCTATTTTTTACTCCTTAATTTACATTTTAAAAACCTGCAAACTTAATTTTCTGAGTAAAGAAGCCGCAAAAAACCATCCACCACCAGTGCTGTTTCTTAATTGCTGCACTTTTCAATCAGAAAAACTGCTATCGGCCTGGTCCATATGAATTGTTTTAGTGGGAAAGGCAAATTCCGCACCTATTTCGGACAATTTGGTTTTTAAAATCAGATTGATCTCCTGCTGAACATCCATGTATACTGTATAATCTCCACTATTTACATAATATATGACTTCAAATAACAAACTATATTCACCAAATTCATGAAAATGGACACGGTCGAGCTCAGCTTTTTCAAGATCAGAGATTGTTTCTCTGATTATTTCTCTAATTTTTTCAATTGTTCAACCGAAGTTTGG
>CAYOFJ010000221.1:1289-3718 GCA_964403065.1 uncultured Halanaerobiaceae bacterium
TATCTAACCCCAAATTTAAAATTGATTCTTCTCCTTCTCATCCGCTGATAATTCTGAATACGAGAACTGGTTATATCTGCATTTGAGAAGACCAACTGCTCTCCTGACAGACTTTTTAATCTGGTAGTTTTAATTCCGATATGTTCTACTACCCCTCTGAAATCGTCAATTATAATAAAATCTCCCACTTCAAAAGGTTTATCTATAAAAATTGTAAAATAGCTAAAAATATCTGCTATGATAGATTGTGAGGCAAAACCAAAGGCTATACCGCCCACTCCCAAACCTGCTATCAAACCCGATATCTGAATATCTAAATTATCTAGAAAAAACAAAAAGGCAAAAACCCACATGAAAGCTTTAAATACCGGCCAGAGCAGAGACATTAGTTTCTCCTGTTTGTTTTCCTGGGAACGCTTCTTAAAATAACCTGTGATAAAAAAGTAACCGACATCCTGAAAAATAAGTAGAACAAATATAATCACAAACCCCAGAACTATAATCTCTAAAAATCTTTCTAAACCAGAAGTAAGATATAGTTGTGATAGAGAAAAATATATTATAATTACCAATAAAAGGTATATAGCTTTATTTTCCACAATATTAACGAACTTATCTAAATCAGGCCAGCTTTTACTAAGAAATTTATGTATTAAAACACTTATATACCTTTTGGTTAACCAGATAACTATTAATCCTACTCCCAGAGTAACCAGAAAAGCTGTCAGCTCTGTCAGAGTATTGGAGACCCAGAGCAATCTAAAATCCCTAAAAACATTCAATATTTTTTACCTCCTGCTGCTGGAATCTAAATGTTTTCTTTTATTCTTTGTTTCTCCAATTCTTCACATATTTTTATTGCCGGTTCCTGGGTTAGGGCAGCATCCCAGTGTGCCAGTTTTTCTTTATCTATTTTCATTATTTGAGAAATTTCTTCCAGACTGCAACCACTGTCCCGCAAAACTATAAACTTTTCCCTGGTTTCTGTAGAAAAAATATCCACAGTTATCCTCCTTAAAACTAACTTTACATCATGGTAAGAAGGGATTGGTAAAAATACTTAAAATTTTGGTAAACTCATTAACATACTTTTATTTCATCCTGATATATAATGTTTTTACAGATAAAGTTAAAAATCAAAATTGCTTTAATAAAGGAGTGATTAATATGTTTCATTTTATAAGTCCACAATATTATAAACGCAGAAAAGGTCAGGGAAAACGCGGCCCGCATCATCGGCCCAATCATGTTGTTGGCCCTTACCCTCATCGCTATGAAGAACACAAAGGTATGCCAGGTTTCCCGGCGGATGTAGCAGAAAAAGAAGGTGAATTTATAATTCAAGCCGAGCTGGCCGGTGTTAATAAAGAAGATATAGAAGTTGCAGTTGACGAAGAAACTATATTAATTACAGCTACCCGGCGCGAAACCTGTGACGCGGAAGAAGACAACTATTTATGCCAGGAAAGAGTACTCGGTACATTTCAGAGAGCCTTTCCCCTGAAAAATATAAAAGTAGACGAAATAAAAGCTGATTTCACCGATGGAATGCTGACAATAAAAGTACCAAAATATACTGATCAGAAAAGTTCTAAGAAAAAGATTGATATAAATTAACCAAAATTTATTAAAACATTTCTGCTATTTAAATACTTATGCAGCAAAGATAATATTGTTATATTCTTAATCCCGAAATTGAAATATTTTCGGGATTATTTTTTTATTTATAACTATTTGATTATATTTAGTTCGTATAACAGGTACAAACCACACAATAACAATCTTGAGACCATAATAAAAAAGGCTCCCTCATTTTCCTGGGTTTAGGGAGTGGTAAATAAGGGAGCCAATTTTTAGTAAATAAAACAAATGAGTTAATGAATTAATGTGCTTATTATAAATTTCAATTTAAATTTAAAAACTCCTCCCTGTATCTACAAAATATTTAAATAAAATTACAGAGAAAGTTTTATTAAACAACCTCTAAGACTAATATCACTATCTTTGATATTTAAGTTCATAGAAATATTTTCCTGGGCATAACCTCTGGAAATTTCTGCCTCCGGATTAAGATTCAACTGCAGCTGATAATTATCATCTACAAATCTGCGCAAATTAATTTACTGACTATTTTCTCCACCGGCAAAATCTCCCCCCAGATCCTCAATTTCTGTAAATCTACCCTGCCAGCCCAATCCCCTGATTAATTGAGTTAATACATCCATGCGATCGGGGGCTAATTCTCTTAATCGAAAAATTTGTATTTAGTCTTTCTGTATTATATAATTATATTTCTGAAATAATTTTCCTTCCTGTCAAATAGAAAGACAGTCACCAAAATTTTAATTAGAAGCTTTAAAGTTTCTAAAAATATACCTGGTGTAGATTAAACCACAATTCTGTTAAAATGTTGTTATAGGGGAGTGATC
>CAYOFJ010000222.1:0-3696 GCA_964403065.1 uncultured Halanaerobiaceae bacterium
ACGGATATGATAGAAATTGAAAAGCCACAAATTGAAAGAGTAGAAGTTGATGATAAATACGGAGAGTATAAAATCAGTCCTCTGGAGAGAGGTTATGGCACTACCCTGGGTAATTCTATACGACGAATTTTGCTCTCTTCACTACCCGGTGCTGCCATAACTTCGGCAAAAATAGAGGGTGTTAGACATGAATTTACTTCCATTCCTGGTGTAGTTGAAGATGTAACAGATATTGTTCTGAACCTTAAAGATGTTATTTTAAAATATGATGGTGAAGATAGAGAAACCATGAATTTACATGTTTCTGAGAAAGAGGTTGTAACTGCCGGGGATTTCACTATGTCAGGTAATATTGAGGTAGTAAATAAAGATCATAAAATTGCCACTCTTGCCTCCGATGGTGAGCTTGATATGGAAGTTACCGTTGAAAAAGGGCGAGGATATGTAACTGCGGAACAAAACAAGGAAAAATTTGACGATGTTATGGGTTTAATTCCTATAGATTCTTCTTTTAGTCCCATTGAACGGGCAAATTTTAGAGTGGAAGATATCAGGGTTGGTCAAATAACAGATTATGATTGTTTATTTATGGAAGTTTATACTGATGGTAGTGTTCACCCTGATGATGCAATCAGCCTGGCAGGAAAGATTATGGTAAAGCACCTGGAACTGTTTACAGATTTAACTGAAGAAATAGATGATGTTGAAATTATGGTGGAAACTGAGGAAGAGGAGCGCAATGAGATTTTCGATACTTCTATAGAAGAACTGGAACTTTCAGTCAGATCTTCTAATTGCTTGAAGCGAGCTGGTATAAACACAGTGGGCGAACTCGTTGAAAAAACAGAAGATGATTTGATGAAAGTACGAAACCTTGGCAAAAAATCTTTGCAGGAAATAAAAGATAAGTTACATGAGTTTGATTTAGAACTAAAGCAAAATGAAGAGTGAAGGAGGGTCTTAAGATGGCCAGACGAAAACTTAATCGCAAGAGCAAACATCGCAAAGCAATGTTTAGAAATATGCTGACTGATTTTTTTCGCCATGAAAGAATAGAAACCAGTATTGCTAAAGCTAAAGAACTGCAGCCTATAGCGGAAAAAATGATTACTAAAGCTAAAACCAGCAATTTACAAAATCGTCGGGAACTTCATTCGGAGTTAAAGGACAAAGAAGTGGTTACGAAACTATTTGATGAAATTGCTCCCCGTTTTAGCGACAGACCCGGAGGATATACTCGTATCTTGAAAATGTATCCACGACGCGGCGATGCCTCAGAACGAGCCTTGTTGGAGCTGGTGGAATAATAAGATTAATCTTTAATTAAGTTTGTAAGTGGGTGTAAGAATGAGTCTGATTGAATTGAATGATGTAGAATTCTCATATGATGAGCAGAATGAGCCAGCTCTACTTGATATAGATTTAAGAATTGAACGGGGAGAGTTTATTGGTATAGTAGGGGCTAATGGTTCTGGAAAATCCACTCTGGCCAAGCTTTTAAATGTTCTTTTGGTTCCGGATGAAGGGGAAGTGTATATAGATGGAAAACTATCTTCTAACCCTGATAATACCTGGGAAATAAGACAAAATGTGGGACTTGTTTTTCAGAATCCGGATAATCAACTGGTGGCGACACTGGTAGAAGACGATGTTGCTTTTGGCCCGGAAAATTTAGCGCTGCCTTCTGCCCAGATACGGAAAAGAGTTGACACGGCTTTAGCACAGGTGAATATGGAAGGCTATCAATCACATCCTCCTCATAAACTTTCGGGGGGGCAAAAACAGCGTGTTGCCATAGCTGGTATTATAGCTATGCTGCCTGACTGTTTAGTACTGGATGAACCGACCGCAATGCTTGATCCCCAGGGCAGAAGAGAAGTTCTGCAGACCGTTAAACGGCTCAACAGAGATGAAAATATTACTGTAGTTTATATCACCCACTTTATGGAAGAGGTAGTAGCTGCTGATAGAATTGTGGTGATGGATTCCGGAAAGATACTTTCGGTATCACCCCCTTCTGAAGTTTTTTCGGATTCTCAGCTTATAGCGGAGGCAGGATTGGAAGTACCACCGGCGGTTGAACTAGCCGCGGAGTTAAGAACTGAAGGAATAGATATTCCTCAGGTTTTAACCCCGGAAGGGCTGGTGGATGCTCTATGCTGATTGAACTCACCGGTATTAAGCATATTTATGAACTGGAAGATCCTGTTGTTGCCCTTGACGATGTCGATCTAACAATTGACAAAGGAGAATTTATTGGACTTGTAGGACATACAGGTTCTGGCAAATCTACACTTGCTCAGCTCATGAATGGTTTAATAGAGCCTACAGAAGGTACAGTTTCATTTCGGAACGAAGATATTTTTGGTGATAATGTATCGTTAAAAGAAGTAAGACAGAAAGTGGGACTGGTATTTCAATATCCAGAGCATCAACTTTTTGAGGAAACTGTAGCTGAAGATATAGCTTTTGGGCCAAAAAATCTTGGGCTTGAAGATGATGAAGTTAGAAAAAGAGTAAAAGAATCGCTGGAACTGGTTGGTCTTGATTATGATAAATTCAAAGATCGCTCTCCTTTTAATTTAAGTGGTGGGCAGCAGAGAAGAGTTGCAATAGCTGGGGTTTTGGCTTTACAACCAGAAGTTTTAATTTTGGATGAACCTTCTGCTGCATTAGATCCGACCGGCCGGAATAAACTGATGGAGTTGTTGCAGGAATTACATGAAGAACAGGGTTTTACAATTTTGCTTATTACCCATCGTATGGAACAGGTAGCCAGGCTGGCCAGCCGAGTTATAGTAATGGATGGAGGAAAAATAGCTTTAGATGGAAAGCCTGCAGAAGTGTTTCAGAACCAGGATTATTTACGGGAATTAGCTCTGGATTTACCCCCTCTTACTATGATTTTAACCCGACTTCAGGAAAAAGGGCTTCCGGTTAAGAGTAATGTTTTTACTATGGAAGAGGCCAGAGATGAAATTTTGCAGGCGCTTAAAAATCAATCAATTTCCAAGGAGAAGAAATTATGCTGACGGATATAACAATTGGCCAGCATATACCGGGTGATTCAATAATACATTTGCTCGATCCCAGGATTAAAATTTTAATAACTATTATTATGATAACTGTGTTATTTTTAGTAGATACCTTTCTCGGTTTTGGCCTGTTTTTAATATTAATTGCGGCCATAACTTTACTTGCACGTCTTCCTGTGTTGCGGGTTTTGCGAGGATTAAAACCGGTTTTCTTTTTGGTTTTAATTACTCTTTTTCTCCACATTTTTTTAACAAGAGGCGGAGAGGTGATCTGGCAGTGGAGATTTATTAGAATTGAGGAAGCAGGTGTGCAAACGGGTTTTTTCATGGTGAGTCGTATTTTACTTTTGATAATGTTTACTTCACTTTTAACGCTGACCACTTCCCCACTGCAGTTAACTGATGGAATTGAATATTTGTTAAAACCACTGGCATAATTTGGGGTGCCTGCTGGTGAGCTGGCCATGATGATGACTATTGCTTTAAGATTTATTCCTACTTTGATGGAAGAAGCAGATAAAATTATGAAAGCTCAAAAAGCACGGGGAGCGGATTTTGAAAGTGGCAATATTATACAAAGAGCGAAAAGTTTAATACCTCTCCTGGTACCACTATTTATCAGTGCGTTTCGCCGTGCAGATGAACTTGCGCTTGCTATGGA
>CAYOFJ010000223.1:0-3692 GCA_964403065.1 uncultured Halanaerobiaceae bacterium
TGTTCATAAAAACTCATTCCTGCCACCCCCAAAAATTTACATATAAATCCAGTAAATAGACAAAAAAAGAAGTGAGAGGTTATATTCACCTGCCTATCTATTTATCCAGGTTAAATATAAATACACTGCCTCTCACCTGAAATATAATTTATCTCTCATAGATTCATAGATTTTGTTAATTTCACAAACAAATATCGTCCGGAATCATTCTCTTTTACTAATTTTACCTATTCAGACTTTTTTGTCGGAGTTTCATATGTTTCCCGATCGGTAAATTCTTCCTTTTTTCCTTTATTCCACTGGCTAACAGGACTAAGATAGCCTACTACTCTAGAATAAACTTCACACTCTTGCTTTTTGCCCATGATTTATACCTCCTCCAAAGAAAATTTTATGATATTTCTCTGAATATAAGAATTCTGCTTATAAACTTATACACTTAACTCATACACTTTTTCTTATGTTAACATTTTTTAAATATTTCTCGGCTAATTTCTTAAATTCCTCCATTACCTCCCGAGGATAAGGGCTAAGAGTACTAAAGTCACAATCAAGGACCTGATCCGGACGAAATTCCTGCAAAATATAATTGTCAGGAAAAATGTTTCCATCCAGATCATTGATCTCCTGTGATATCTGTAAAATATCCTGCTTTTCCAGCAGTCCGGGTACTACCGTGGTTCTAATCTCCACATTCAGGCTGGAATCAGCTAAAATTTTACCGCTGGCAATAACTTTTTCTGCCATGTTTTCTTCCGAGGTTAGCTCCTGATAACGTTTTAATGGCAGTTTATAATCCCAGCCCACCATATCCAGCAGATTATCTGCAATCAATTTTCGCAGAACCTGGGGGCGGGAGCCATTTGTATCCAGCTTAATTTTATAACCAAGATCTCTAACCAGTTTCTCCAGAAAAGCCGCCAGATCAGGCTGCAGTGTCGGTTCTCCCCCGGTTATAACTACACCATCTAAATAATCAGTGCGGTCCTTAAGCAGGTTAATTATCTCCTTTTCTTCATAAAAAGGTAGGTTTTTCTCTTTGTTATCTTTTCTTTTTTCATTTTCAGCTTCAGAAGAATTATCTGGCCTACCTCCTATCAACTCAGGGTTATGACAGTAAGGACAATGAAAATTACAGCCCTGAGTAAACAAAACAGCAGCTATTTGATCCGGGTAATCCTGCAGACTGGTGGGTAATAGTCCCGCAATTTTCATTTAAATTATCATCCTATCTTAGGTCACAGAAGCTTCTTCTTTCCTGTCGGCCAACGACTCTTCCTCAGCTTCTGGATCCTCCTCACGAGCACACAGCGGACAGTAATAATGCTCGCCGGAAAGATAACCGTGTTCCGGACAGACGCTAAATGTAGGTGTAATAGTGTAATAAGGAAGCTCAAAATTATGAGCAATCCTGCGTACCAGCTTCTTGGTGGCCTCAATTCCCGGCATTTTCTCCCCCAGAAAACCGTGAAATACAGTCCCACCGGTATATATCTTTTGCAGCTCATCCTGCTGCTCCAGAGCAGTGAATATGTCCCTGGTTTCATTTACCGGCAGATGGGTTGAGTTGGTATAATAAGGATCTGCCCCCTCTTTAACTACCCGTTCCTGATTGGCACAAATAATGTCATCACCAAACTTTTCACGGTCCAGACGCGCCAATCTATAGGCAGTTCCTTCCGCCGGAGTGGCCTCTAGATTGTAGAGGTTGCCCGTTTCCTCCTGATAATCAGCCAGACGATCCTTCATCATCTGCATAATATCAAGGGCAAATTGTTTGCCTTTTTTGTCAGCTATGCTGACTCCCAGAAAATTCTCCAGCGATTCATTCATGCCATTAATACCGATAGTATTAAAATGATTTTTCCAGAACTCGTCATATCGTTCTTTCACACTACGCAGATAAAATTTGGAATAAGGATAAAGACCATTTTCGGCCAAATTCTCCAGTACCCTGCGTTTGGTTTCTAAACTGCGCCGGGCACTGTCCATCAAATCTTTCACCCTCTGTTTATATTCCTCTTCATCAGAAGCTAGATAACCGATTCTGGGCATATTTAGAGTAACAACTCCGATAGACCCCGTCATGGGGTTAGCACCAAATAAACCGCCACCTCTTTTACGTAATTCGCGGTTATCCAGGCGCAGCCGGCAGCACATTGACCGCGCATCAGAAGGGTCCATATCGGAACTGACAAAATTGGAGAAATAAGGAATACCATACTTAGCAGTCATTTCCCAGACGGGATCCAGCACCGGATTATCCCACTCAAAATCTTCAGTAATATTATATGTCGGTATGGGGAAGGAGAACATTCTACCTTTAGCGTCTCCCTCCAGCATCAATTCAGCGAAAGCCCGGTTAAACATGTCCATTTCTTCCTGAAATTCACCATAGGTCTTATTCCTGCGTTCTCCCCCAATAATTACCGGCTCATCTGCCATAAATTCCGGCACTTTCAAATCCATGGTAACATTGGTAAAGGGGGTCTGAAAGCCCACGCGAGTAGGAACATTAATATTATACAAAAACTCCTGCATGCTCTGTTTAACCTCTTCATAGTTCAGATCATCATAGTAAATAAAAGGAGCCAGATAGGTATCAAAGTTGGAAAAAGCCTGAGCTCCAGCCGCTTCTCCCTGCAGTGTATAAAAGAAGTTAATTACCTGCCCCAAAGCCACCTTGAAATGTTTGGGAGGAGCGCTCTCTATTTTGCTCTCCACACCTCTAAAACCGGTGAGAAGCAAATCCTGCAGATCCCAGCCACAGCAGTAGACACTGAGATTCCCCAGATCATGTATATGATAATTTCCGGAGGTATGGTGCTGGCTGGCTTCATCACTATAAATTTCTTTCAGCCAGTACTGTCCGGTGATTTCAGAAGAAATAAAATTATTCAAACCCTGAAGAGAATAACCCATATTGCTGTTCTCATTGACCTTCCAATCTTCCTTCTCCAAATAATTATTCATAGCTTCAATAGCATCATCAAAAAGCTGCTGAGTATCCCTTAATTTTTTATGCTGCTCGCGATAGAGAATATAAGCTTTAGCGACCTCGGCATAACCTTTTTCGATCAGAACCTTCTCCACCAGATCCTGAATCTGCTCCACATCTGGAATACTTTTACTATCGGCAAAAAATATCTCCAGATAGGAAACTACTTCTCGGGTGATTTCTTCTCCTATATCCTCTTCTGCCTCAACTGCTTCCGCGGCTGAATTGACTGCCGCCTTTATTTTGCTGGCATCGAAGGGAACTTCACTTCCATCTCTTTTGCGAATATGTTCTAATGACATCAATCGTGCCTCCTTAAATTTTTGCTTTTGCGCCAAATTATAATATAATTTAATTTATTAATTACTGGTTCTTATCCAGAGCACCTAAAATATATCATTATTTATGCTGGTAAGTTATAGTCAGTCTTGATTATGTTAATTGGAAGCTATAAGATATTCCAATTAAAATGAACTTAAATTATCACCTGCTGATCTGGATATGAACCTTATACTGGATATAAACCTTATATAAGTAAATATTATACTATCAAGCTAATATCCTATTATAATCTTGTAATTATAATATGCCTCCATCAAGCATAATTTCAGTCAACCATATTACAAAAAGTCCTAATTACGTTAATTTCTCTAGAGGAAAAGTTTCTCGCTGTAAAAGCGAAGAAAATAAAATA
>CAYOFJ010000224.1:0-3682 GCA_964403065.1 uncultured Halanaerobiaceae bacterium
CAAGCAGGTCCTCATAACCCAGCTCAGAAAAATATTCCTTAAGCTGCAAAACAGGGTCTCTACTCTCCGGGAATGATAAAAGCTCCCGTAAAACCTTGAAATAATTGTCCCGGTTTAAATCAAAATCATATTTGCGGTTGTAACTTGTAATTATTTCATTGGCTCTTTCCAGATTATTCTGCAAACTATTCTCTATTTACTTCCAGCCAGTCTACGGCATAGTTCACCATTTTCACCTGGGGATAAAGGCGAGCTTTTCCCTCTCCCATACTGAACTCCTCGAAGCTCTGAGGGTTTTTTCTGGCAAAATCCCGACCAATTCTGGTAAAATCCTCATCACAATAGTCCAGCTCCTCAAACTCTTTCCACGTTTTTTCTCCACCACAAATAACAGGAGCTCCCTGATTAACTGTATCCTTTTCAATTTCTGCCCTGTGTTCAGCCAGATGCAGAGAAGTATTGTGTTCATTTCCGATCCCAATTAAAAGAATCTTACCTCCCAGTTCATATATCCGTGCCAGCGGAGAATTTTCTCCCATGCCGGCAGCAAGCTCATGATCTTCCACAATCTCTTCGGCTTTATCACCCCAGGCCGCAAATGAATAGTGAGGATGATCGCTCCTTTTCACTTCAGGAGCTTTGCGGAAAGTTTCCGCTGTCATTCCCATACCCCGGGTGGGAGAAATCTCCGGACGAAAAGCAGGCATTTCCTGACGAATAATTTGGTACCATTCCTCTGGGACAGAAGGATTTTGCCAGTGAGATGGTTCAGAATAATCAGTGCTGTGGGTTGGCATAATCAGAGTACCCTTATCCGTTATTACGTCCTGCAGGGCATCGATTAGAGCCACTGGCCCACCACAGACCCAGCCTAGAGAAGATAACGAAGTATGAACTATCACCACTGAACCGGGTTTTAACCCCCCTTGCCTAAGATCAGCTGCCAGTGATTTTCTGGTAACAGGTTTGGTGCTTTTTGCAACTAATTCACCTTCACTCACGTTTTATCCCACCTCTCCAAATTCCAGGGTATTAATATCAGAATCTGCTTCGGCCAATCCGACTGGCCCGTCAAAAAACTGCAAATACCATTACTAAACATAAAAAAAAGGGTTATGTACCAGGTGCATCAACATTCAGCCGCTGCCATCATTCTATTCTGGCTATATTATCTTTGCCAGCATATTTTGCTTTGTACATAGCTTTATCAGCTCTTGCCAGCAAACTTTCTATACTTTCATCATCTTTAACTTCTGTAATACCCAAACTCAATGTGAGAGGTTTTTCTCTTGATTCAATTTCAATGTTTTTTACTGAATCAATGAATCTTTGAGCTATATTAACGGCTTCATCGGCATTGGTTTCCACCAATAAAACAGCAAATTCATCTCCACCCAATCGAGCGGCCATGTCACCTTCACGGGTTTTTTGGGCTAATATTTTTCCCACTTCACGTAAAATCCTATCCCCAACAACATGGCCATAATTATCATTAATATCTTTAAAATCATCCAGGTCCAGCATTAAAATTGTCAATGAAATGTCATATCTTCTGACCTGGGCTAGCATCTTGCCCAAAAATTCCATAAAAGCTCGTCTGTTAGCTAAGTCCGTTAATTTATCTGTTCGCATTATTTTTTCTATCTCAGCCTTAGTCTTTTTTAATTCTTTGTTTTTTTTGGATAATTCTCTGGTTTTATTGGCAAGTTCATTATTAAGTTTGGAAATTTTCTTCAAAGCATCGTCAGAAGTGGTTAATTTTGATTCACCAATAAGCAGATAACTATCATCCCTGGAAAATATAAGACAATCAGCAAAATAAGGAGTTCCAGAATCACGCTTTAGTTTAATTTTTTGTCTGATATAATCTTCATTCTCTGGCAAAGAAAATTCTTCCTTTTCACGATCGAACATCATATCTTCAAGATAAATTTTTTCCTTAGAAGGATCAGCCGGAAAAAAAAGATCTTTAAAATTGTCATTAGCTTTAATTATTTCGCCCCTGGCATCAAATACACATAATATCACTGAATCTGTCATTTCCATAAGATACATTTCTATTTTTAAATTGAAAAAAGCAATTACCTCTTCAGTCATTCCTGTTGCGCCACCACCTGTTGGCAATTTCTAATGCTGAAGAGCCATCCTCCGCTCGATCATCAGCTTTCATTTTTTCCAGCAAATAAGGAAAATCATTCAGGGCTTTGCCGCCGACAAGTATTTTTATACCCTGCAGTGCTGATTCACATCTTATTTTTTCAACTATTTCCTTTAATTCTTTCAAGTTATATGGCACACAGACTGAGAGTCCCAGCAAAAAAGGTTTTTCTTCAAGCAAATAATCTATTAATTCCTCACCATGGGTATCTGCACCTAAAAAGGAAACATCCCAGCCATCAAATTCCAGACAATCAGCAATAATACGAGCTCCTAGTTCATGATGTTCATTGGCAACTGCAGACACTACTGCTTTACCCTGTGAATGCTGCTCAGGTAAATACTTTGTATAAAAAGAAGAAAGTATACGTGCGGCAATCGAAGTTGCCCTATGTTCTTCGGCAGGAGCAATATCATTCTGTTCCCACATTAAACCTATAGTATACATCACTGGTTTAATGACATTTCCAGTAAACTCTCTAAAATCTTCTTTGGTTTCAATATTATCCTCGGCTATTTGCTGAGCTTTTTTATCTTCTCCCATCAATAGTGCTTCTAAAAATCTTTCAAATTCGCGCTCATCTTCATTTTCGAACACAGGATCATATGAATTTAAACCCTGTGATATAGTTATAAATTTATCATGATTTTCTATTAACCAGTCATATATTTTTAGAATAGAAGCTGTTTTTTTTGACCCTAATATTGTTTTTATGGCCTGTTTCCAGGCTTTCAGTTCCTGATGAAAATATTTATATGAAAATCCCTTTTGTCTATAAGTATTATATACCCACGGCACTGTATCAATCAACATTCTGTACTCGTTTAGTATGAATACATTGCCCATAAAACGCGCATGATTTTCGTGGTTTTCCTTCATTAATTCTAAAGGGTTATAACCTATAAGATTTTCAATATTATCCCTGTCGGCCAAAATATCATTAACAGTCTTTATTAATTTATCCTTATTGGCATAATATTTCTCTCCAGTCTCTTTTTCTATCCGGGGCAGCTGGTCTATTTCCTGTTTGATTTCTTCTAATAATTTTTCACTCATATCTTCCCACCTCTTTTAATCTCCTGTTAATTTATATGGCTCTCCTCCAAAACAGTTAGTTAAATAGCCGTATATACTGGATTATCAGTGCTGCTCATACCTTTAATTGCCGGGGCTTATAAAGTATTGACAGCTATAAAAAGATATGATACTGGATATTTTTCGCAGCCCTGGCCAGCTCCAGGGCCAAAAATAGTGTGCCCTGCTTAAGATAAATTATATTATAAACAAAGCTTTATAGCTTCCAATAATAAGCATTACGAAGATGATATGAAATAAAATTCAAACAACTGATCGGAAAAGGAATCATTTATATTTTAGAAATTATATTACACTCAAGTGCTGAAATTTTTTCTCCCTTAGATTTAATACTATAATATTGCCGTGGGAATGTCCAGCATTTTAGTTGAGAGAATAAATCTTCTAAATGCAAATAATGATTGCACTGCATAAAATTGATTTCAGCAA
>CAYOFJ010000225.1:0-3680 GCA_964403065.1 uncultured Halanaerobiaceae bacterium
TTTATATTGCTGCCACCGGAGTTCAGGCCAATACTGATTTCATACAAAATAGTGGAATAAAATATGCTAGTGATGGAATTCCTGTCAACAAATTATTACAAACGAACTATCAAGATGTATATGCCTGTGGTGATGTTGCTAAAACACGAGATTTTTTGAGTAATAATCTAAAATCTCATGGACTTCACCCTGTAGCAGTAAAACACGCCAGTACCGCTGCTAAAAATATGTTAGGCAAAAATATTGAGTATGAGCGGATGGTAAGTATGAACTCTTTGAAGGAATTAAGTTATAAAATGATAGTGGTAGGGATGCTTGAAGGAGAGGTGATAAAAGAGAATTCCGATGAATATTTTCGCAAGCTATATCTTCAGGATGATAAAATAGTAGGGTTTGTTCTCCTGGGGGATATAACTAATTCTGGTCTATATCTTTCACTGTTAAAACGACAGTCTGAGGTTACTGAAATCAAGGATGAGCTAATTTCTCCACGTTTTAATAATTATGACCTTTTAACCAAATATTCTTTGTAAAAGTGGTGAGAGATAGGAAGAGGTTAGGAGGAGGTCGGTAGGTTGAGATCTCAACCTACCGACCTCCTCCTATTATGCTCCCTAAGCTGAGAGTAAAATTGTATTTTCTTGCCTCAGAAATTTTGAGAAAATTAAAGGAAAACCTTAATATATAGTTTTTTGCGAGTTTTTCTATCTATATATCGGGCTATACATAAAATTTTGCTGTAATCAGGAATAAAATGCTTTTATACTTTGACAAAACGTCTTAATTTAATTATAATTTAAGTAAGTGATTTTTCTAATGATGTAGATCCTAATATAATTTAGTAATTTTGGGATTTGCATCGAAAATACATATAACAATCCTTGAGGAGGGATAATGTGAGTTTAGGGCCAAATGAACCACGCGAACATTGGACGTCACGTCTTGGCTTTATTCTGGCTGCTGCCGGTTCAGCAGTCGGGCTGGGAAATATTTGGCGTTTTCCCTATGTTGCCGGAACCGAAGGTGGAGCTGCATTCTTAATTATTTACTTGATAGCTATTGTTCTTATTGGTTATCCGGTAATGGTTACTGAGATGACAATGGGGAAAAAGACCCAGCGAAATCCTGTTGGAGCCTTTAAAAAATTAGCTCCTAATACTCCCTGGTATATTGTTGGAGGCCTGGGAGTGCTGACAGGTTTTGTAATTCTCAGTTATTACTCTGTAGTAGCAGGATGGTCCATACACTACATTGTAGAATCAATCACCGGACTGGCTCCGGGAGTGGAGTATGATGTATTATTTGGAGAGCATATTTCCCAGGTAGGGCAGCCTATATTCTACCACGCTGTGTTTATGGGAATTGTTGTCAGTATTATTGCTTCCGGTGTTGTTGATGGAATTCAAAGAGCGGTAAAGACCTTGATGCCTATACTTTTTGTACTGCTGCTGGTATTAATTGGTCGCTCGCTGACACTGGAAGGAGCCATGGAAGGTATTGGATTTTACCTTTCTCCTGAGTTTGGAGATGTAACAATCAGAACATTAAATAATGCTATTGGCCAGTCCTTCTTTACACTTAGTCTCGGTATGGGAGCAATTATCACATATGGTAGTTATCTGTCCAAGGACGAGAATATTGGTGATAACGCTGCCCACGTTGTCTGGCTGGATACTTTAATTGCTATTCTGGCCGGATTTGCTATCTTTCCCGCTGTATTTGCTCTGGGATTGGATCCTGCAGCCGGTCCAGGTCTAACATTTATTACCCTGCCTGCAGTTTTTGCTGAAATGCCGGCCGGCAGCTTTTTCGGTTTCTTGTTTTTCCTCTTGCTGACCATAGCGGCTATAACTTCCGCTATTTCTTTGCTGGAGGTTGTTGTGGCCTGGATTACAGATGAACGCGGCTGGGAACGCAAAAAAGCTGCTATGACTCTGGGTTTAATTATCTTCCTGGTAGGAATTCCACCGGTGCTGGGTTACAGTGCCTGGGCGGATTTCGAGTTCGCCGGAATGGATATACTTGATACCTATGATTTCTTTGCTGACAGTCTCTTCCTGCCTCTGGGTGGTTTATTAACTGCCCTCTTTGCCGGTCATGTTTATAAGGCAAGGAATCTGGCAGATGATGCCAACGAAACCCAGGGCAAGATTAAAATTGGTTCCTGGTATGGTCCTTTAATCAAGTATATTATACCTATAGGTATAGCTATCGTAATTGCTGTTAATCTCTTCGATGTCTTGATTGCATAAAACTAAAGTTAATGATAAAATAAGGTTGGATTCTTTAGGTTAGTTAATAGAGTAGAACTTGAAAAATTAGCTGAAAATAAAAAGTCCCCGTTTCGGGGGCTTTTTATAATTAAGAAGGAGTGAAAAAAAATGATACTGCAGTTATTCTGGGCTTTCTTTAAAATAGGTATATTGTCTCTGGGGGGGGGATATGTTTTTTATCCTCTGGTTGAACAGGAAGTGGTAAAAAATTATGGCTGGCTTACAGTAGAAGAATTTGTAGAAATTACCGGCATAACCCAGGTTGTCCCGGGAGCCATTTCTGTAAAATATGCGGCCTATGTTGGCTACAGGGTAGCCGGTATTGTCGGATCAGCTGCCGCAATATTGGGGGTTATACTACCTCCGGCAGTAATTATAATTTTGCTGCTTACACTGCTGGTTAGATATCAGCAGCATCCGCTATTTGAGAGTCTGCTTACCGGGGTGAGATTTGCTACAGTGGGGCTGGTTTTATATTTTGCCTATGAAGTTTTGAGTTCTGTAGGGATTGAAGCCAGGGGAGTTTTACTTTCTGCGGGAGTTTTTGTGGCTTTACTTTTAAACATACCACCGGCAGTGATGATAATTTTAGGCGGGTTGATGGGGATAATAGTTTTTTAACAACATTGTAATTTTGCAACTAACTAATTAAAAAATGGAAGTATATATCCCCGGCAGAATGATTTTTGATGTAATAACTACCGGGGAGTAATTACTGTTAAATTTCTGTTAAGGCCAGCCCCAGTAGTCCTGGACCGGCGTGAACAACCATGACAGGGCTTATCTCTCCCGTGTGTATTTCTTTGATAGCGGATATATCTTTGAATTTAGAAAATAATCTTTCAGCTTCTTCTCTGGCATCTGCGTTCATGATGTCCAGATAATATTCTTTGCCCTGTTGAATTTTATCCTTAACTAATTCTGCCATCTTGTCGATGGATTTTTGCCGACCTCTAACTTTAGTTTCGGTAAAGTATTCACCTTCATCATCGATGGAAATAATGGGTTTAATATTTAAAAATTCTGCTATTGTTCCTGAAACTTTACCGATTCTTCCTCCTTCTTTCAGGTATTTTAGAGTTTCAACTACAAAATAGATATTAATTTTATCTCGTTTATTCTTTACTTTTTTCACTATCTGTTTAAAACTGAATTCATCTTTTTCCCGGAGTTCCTGAACATATAAAACCAGTCTACCCAGCCCCATTGATAACATTTTAGAGTCAATAACTTTTACTTCGATATCTTCCATATCTTCGGCCACCAGACAGCAGTTATTATAAGTTGCCGAAAGACCGCTGGATATGTGCAGTGATATGATATGTGTATAGCCCTGATTTTTTAATTTTGTATAAAGATCTTTTATTTCCTGAGGTGAAGGCATAGAGGTTGTAGGAATTTCTTCTT
>CAYOFJ010000226.1:0-3673 GCA_964403065.1 uncultured Halanaerobiaceae bacterium
CTATTTCTTTCAGAAAGAATTTTTCTTTCTGAAAAAATACATACATTCTGGGAGACAATTCAAACTCCAGGACCGCGTCTTCTATGGCATGGCTGACAGCAACCATAGACGATTTATTATATATTTTATGTTCCAGTTCAGAAAATTCATCTGTGACTTCTCTGTATAAACCGGCCATATTAATCCAGACCTCCTGTGTATATAATTAGAGACTTTGAATCTAAAATATAACTGACTGATAATATATTATATTAGATTCGACGGTATTTTACAACTTAAATTGGTCAATAAAAGGCAGGAAAGCAAAATGTGTATGCAGAAATATATACTAAGGAGTTTTTGTACAGGATAAACTGAGATATAAAAGTTGCTTATCTAAAGGTGAAAACGCGACTCATCTTTGAACTAAGCTTCATTGCTTCCAATAATAATTATTATGAAGATAAATTGAAATCAGATTTAACCTAACTTCCAATCTTAAAATATCACAATAACTGTTTTGGAGAAGTTCCAAACTTAAAAAATGGTCTTAAGAATATCTAATAAACTATCTTTACCTGAAAGGGGAGATAAAATTTATGGAACCTGAATATAAAGATTTCCAGGAATTACAGCAGCAGAGACGTTCAGTCAGTCATTTTGACCCTGAGCAAGAACTGAAAGATGAACTTTTGAGGGAGATAATTAACAATGCTGTGCTGGCACCTTCCAGTTTTAATCTGCAGCCCTGGGAAATAATTGCTGTGAAAAGCCAGGATAAACGCAGAGAGATTTATGAAAACGGGGCCTGTGAGCAGGAAAAAGTAATTAAGGCACCCGTGCTGTTGATAGTTCTGGGGGATAAAAAAGGCTATGAGCGTCATAACCCCATGTGGGACGAGAAGAAGGATTTAGGAAAATTAGAGGAGGAGAAAATAAAAAAAATTATCAAAAGCTGTAGAGAAGGTATTTATAGCACTGAAGCTAAAGAAATTGGTTTTGCGGTGCGGAATAGTTCGCTGCTGGCCATGAGTATAATGTACAGCGCTAAATATTTTGGTGTTGATTCTCACCCTATGATAGGGTTTTCGGCTGAAAAAATTAAAGATATGTTTGACATAGAGGAAAATAAAGTTGTAACAGTACTGATGTCACTTGGTTACTTTGATGAGAATAAAGAACTATCTCCCCGGGAAACCCGTCTCACCTATGATAGCATAGTGGATGAATATTAAGAATATTAATTAAAGATATTTCCTCCCATTAAAAAAACTAGAGTTAAAATAATAATTTATTAAAAAATCATTGACTTAATAGGATAAATATGGTTAAATATACCTAGTCAGGCCCTTGTAATTCACTAATTTTGCAAACATACGGGGCTGCAGTAAATATTCTGGTAATTATTTTAGCTAGAAATATTAATTGAGGCTGTTTACCGATCTGCCGCCCGGTAAATTTAATATGTTGGGAGGTGCATTTTGTGAATAATCTTGAAATCAAATCCAGACTGGACGGGGAGGGCAAATTAAAATTACCTCGTAAATTTTCTGAAGCTGTCAATATTTCGCCGGAAGATTATTTTCAGATTGAATTTGTAAAAGATCAGGTGACTCTGCAGAGAATGCCTGAATGTTATTTTTGTGGGCAGCCGGAAGAAGAATATATATTTAAAGGAAGACAGATCTGCAGCAGCTGCCGTGATGAGTTAGTTGAACTTATATAATTAATTAAAATTATAATTTGGGTTGTTGAATAGTTCAGTTTTGATGGAGACCAAATAAGGGGCTTCTGCAATTAATGTGGAAGCCCTTTGATTTTTTATGAAGGATGCAGGTGATTGTTATTAATATAAGTAACAGACAAAAATTGAAATTAAATATAGATGATTTTCAGCTGCCCGAACGGATTAAAAAATTTTTGCAGAAAAATCAGGAAAAAGTATGGCTGGTAGGTGGAGCAGCCAGAGATAAACTGCTGGGTAGAGAGCCCAGAGATTATGATTTTCTGGTCACTAATGTAAATGAGAAAGATTTAGCTCAATTACTGCCAGCAGCTGAAAAAGTCGGCCAAAGTTTTCCGGTTTATTTGTGGCGGCGTGCAGAATTTAGCTGGACTACCGAGCAGAGGCCGGATCAGGAATTAAAACGCCGGGATTTTACAGTCAATGCTTTAGCGGCAGGACTTTCCGACGGCAAAATTATTGACCCGGCTGCAGGTTTGCAGGATTTAGCCGAAGGTTTAATAAGACCTTTGCCCGGAGCATTGGAGGCAGATCCCCACAGATATTACAGAGCTTTAAGATTTTTAGCACAGTTTTCCGAATTTGATTTGACCGGGGAATGCTGGCAGAAACTTCGTAATCTCCATAAAAACAGAATTGAAAATATAGCTGTAGAAAGAGTGGCTGAGGAGTTTAAAATAGTTTTATCTGCTTCCAGGGGTGAAAGATTTTTTTATGCTCTGTCTGAACTGGAGGGTTTAAATCATCATTTTTTCTGGCTGAAAGATTCTTTGCCTGATTCTGTAAAAAGGTGGCGAACTGCTTACTGTTTAACAGAGAAAGAAAAGCTTTTATTTATTGCTCTGGCGCTAAATACAAGAGCGGCCACAGAATCAGAAAATATTCGGCAATATCTTCCTCTGGCGCAAAAATGGTATAACGCGGCTTCTATAGCATCTAAATCTGTGCCTGCTATAAAAAAGTGGAGGTCTATTTCCGGAGAAAAACTGGCCAGAGCTTATGAGGGAATGAAGGAAGGGGTGCTATCCCCGGCTGAAGTTATATTTATTGCCACTGTGTGTGATTTGAGCGAAAAAAACATAAATAAAGTTTTGCAACATAATTATTATCAAAATCTAGAAGAGATGTGGCAGAGAATGAGTGAAGAAATAAATGGAGCGGACCTTCTGGAAATTATGGAACCGGGACCCGGATTGGGACAGGAATTAATAAATAGACGCAGTGAATGGATTGAAAAAAATCGCGATAATTATAGCTGAAAAAATTTCATGTGAACTAAGTTTCATAGCTTCCAATAATAAGCATTATGAAGATAGTGTCTAAATAAATATTGAGGTTTGCTGTAAATGTGTTATAGTTATAATAGGAATATGATGAAAATATTTTTGGGAAAAGGGGGAATGCACAGTGGCTGCAGAAACGCCGGAAAGGATTATAAGTCTTTTAATTGCCTTCATAGTTTTTGTTTCTGTCTGGTATTATCTTTCCCTGCGCCGACTGAAAAAACAGGATGAAGATACTGAGGAGAATATTGCCTCACTAAAACAGGATTCTCTTAAGACTGCTGTAATATTTTCAGCGTTTTATATGGTTTTTCATTTGTTTTAAACAATTTTTTTAAATTTAGTATAGAGGTTGATTTTTTAGGCGCAAATATGTTATTTTTATAACGAGGTGCTAAATTTTTGTTAGTAAATTATTAATTGAAGGGGGAGATGAAATGTCATTAGGAAATAGGATTAATTATAAAGGTTTAATAATTATAATATGTTTTAGTTTAATATTTTCACTTTCATCCAGCCCGGTATTGGCAGAGCAGGAAGAAGATCTATCGGGCGATTGGTTTGAAGAGATCACTGGAGAAATGGATATTGATAAAGTTAATCTGGTAGAAAATCTGGAAGCAGCAAGTCTTCCTCTTTTACATTTGAAAAATTATCTTGATGGTAT
>CAYOFJ010000227.1:0-3671 GCA_964403065.1 uncultured Halanaerobiaceae bacterium
GAGCTTATATGGACCGCAGTATAATGGAGGGAAGCCCTCATCTAGTTATTGAAGGGATGGCTATAGCTGCCTATGCTGTAGGTATCGAAAAAGGTGTTATATATATCAGGGCTGAATATCCCATGGCTGTTGAACACACCAAAAAAGCTATTAAACAGGCAGAAGAATATGGTCTGCTTGGTGAAGACATTATGGGTTCTGGTTTTAATTTTAATCTGGAAGTCATGGAAGGTGCGGGTGCCTTTGTAGCTGGCGAATCAACAGCACTAATGCATTCGATTGAAGGTAAAAGACCTATGCCCCGTCAGACTCCCCCCAGATCGGTTCAGCAGGGGCTTTATAAAAAGCCTACAGTTATGAATAATGTGGAGACTTTTGCCAATGTTCCTCTGATAATGAAAAATGGGGCTGAATGGTTTAATAGTATAGGCACTGAAGAGAGTAAGGGAACAAAAATCTTCTCTCTTGTTGGCAAAGTCAATAATACTGGGCTTATCGAAGTTCCTATGGGGGTTACTTTAAGAGAAATAGTTTTTGATATCGGTGGCGGCATACCTGGTGGCAATGAGGTGAAAGCCGTTCAAACAGGTGGGCCTTCAGGTGGCTGTATACCCGAAGACTTATTTGACCTCCCGGTTGATTTTGAAGAACTATCTGAAGCGGGATCAATGATGGGTTCAGGTGGAATGGTTGTTATGGACGAAAACACCTGCATGGTGGACGTGGCTAAATTCTTTCTGGACTTTTTACAGGATGAATCCTGCGGTAAATGTATGCCCTGCCGGAGTGGAATACCCCAAATGTTAAAAATTCTGGAGAAAATATCAGAAGGAAATGGAACAGAGAAAGACATGGTACAGCTTGAAAAACTGGCTGAAACTATTAAGAAGACTGCTTTATGTGGATTGGGAGATTCAGCACCTAATCCGGTGCTGTCCACAATAGAGTATTTTGAAAATGAATATGAGGCACATATACACGATAAAGCCTGTCCTGCCGGTGTATGTCAGGAGCTCATCTATTATCATGTAATACCGGAAGAATGTAAATCCTGTGATCGCTGCCGACAGGCCTGTCCAGTAGATGCAATAGAAGGAGAACCAGGGGAAGATCCCTATGTAATTTATGATGATCCCTGTATTCGCTGTGGTAACTGTATTGATGAATGTCCTTTTGACGCCATAGAGGTAATTCCAGGGCAAAAAGAGAAAGTAGAAAGTTAATCACAGGTCAATAACTTGAAAATAAAATCATTATTGTCAATTTACAAAAATGATGAGCTGCTGACAAAAAATGAAGGGAGGATTGATTATGCCGGAAGAAACTAATAAAGTTTCTATAACGATTGATGGAAAAACAGTGACTGCGAAAGCCGGAAGAAATTTATTGCAAGTAGCCAGGGAAAATGGCTTTGATATTCCCGGTGTATGTTATCATCCTAAGTTATCTCCAACTGCTTCCTGCAGAGTCTGTGTAGTTAAGATTGATGGCAGTGAGTGGCCTGAACCTGCCTGTACTACGAAAGTTGAGGAGGGTATGGAGGTAATTGCCTTCGATGAAGAGCTGGAAGAGCATCGACGGGAGTTAGTAGATTTAATGCTCAGTGAGCATAATTGTACCTGCATAACCTGTGATTCTGCCGGCGATTGTGCTGTTCAGGACTTAGCTCACAGGTATGATCTTATTGCTTTAAGTTCTGAAAGGTTTAGAGATATATATTCAGATGTGATCTCAAAATATCAGAGTTTCCCTACAGGCAGCGATAAGTCCGGGGGAATAAGTGCACATGAGCTGGGAACAAATGAATACACAGGTGAACCTGAAGATTGTATAAGATGTGGATACTGCATAGATGTTTGTCCTGTGAATATTTATCCTGTGTTGATTATGGAAGCTTCTGAGCTTTACACTCAACCGGGAGCACTAGATGATTTACATCCTGAAGATTGTATAGGCTGCGGGCTTTGTTCCTTTGTTTGTCCCGGCCAGATCAGAATTCCTTATTATTTCCCGGAAAAATCTGAAGCTGAAAAGAAAAAGGTGGAGTGATAAATTATGAAAATGAATAACAAAAATTTGTTTTCCAGCCTGTTCTTTATAGCTTTGCTTGTTATAGCTTTAATAGTTGCATATGGAATAGGTGATTATCAGATAGCTTCCCCGGTAGAAGAAGATACAGCTCCGGAAGAGGAAGTTGCTGAAGCTCCGGATGAACCTGAGGGCGAAGTATTCACAGGTACTGCCGAGGGTTATGGAGGAGAACTGGTAGTAGAAGTTGAACTGTTAGATAATGAAATAGTCAACGTTAGAGTGGTTGAACACTCAGAAACTGATGATCTCGCTGATCCTGCTCTGAATGAAGTCCCAGCAGCAATTGTAGAGACTCAGAGTACGGATGTTGACGTAGTAACGGGAGTTACCGTAACCAGTGAAGCTATAATGGATGCTGCTGCGGCAGCTTTAGATGAGGCCAGCTGGGATCCAGAGGCAGCTCCAGAAGAACCAGCAGAAGAACCTGTAGGTGAAGTTTATACCGGTACTGCTGAAGGTTATGGTGGCGACCTTGTAGTGGAAGTAACTGTAGCCGAAGGAGAAATTACGGATATAGATATAGTAGAACATTCAGAAACAGAAGATATAGCTGATCCCGCATTTGAACAGGTGCCTGAGGACATAATAGCTACTCAGAGCACAGATGTAGACGTTGTTTCTCAAGTTACAGTAACCAGTGAAGCCATAATGGATGCTGTTGATAATGCTCTGGCTGATGTGGATCTTACGGAACCAGAAGCTGAGCCCGAAGAAGTGAAAGAGGAAGAAGAGGTTGAAGCAGAAGAGAGAGTTCTGACAGGCACAGCTGAAGGTTATGGCGGAGAATTGATTGTGGAAGTTACCGTAGTAGGTGAAGAAATCACCGATATAGATATAACTGATCATTCGGAAACAGAGGGTCTAGCTGAACCCGCGTTTGAGCAGGTGCCTGAGGACATAATAGCCACTCAAAGCACCGATGTAGATGTTGTTACTGAAGTTACACTCACCAGTGAAGCTATAATGGAAGCCGTTGATAATGCTCTGGCCGAAGAAGAACCAGCAGAACCGGAAGATGAGCCCGAAGAAGATCCGGAGGAGGAAGCAGAAGAGAGAGTACTGACCGGAACCGCCGAAGGTTATGGTGGTGAACTGGTTGTGGAAGTTACAGCCAGGAATGGTGAAATCATAGATGTTACAGTTGTCGAACATGAGGAAACTGATAGCCTGGTGGAAGAAACTCTAGAAGAGATTCCGGCCAGAATCGTTGAACAGCAGTCCACTGATGTAGACGTGATCTCAGGCGTTACTATAACTGGTGAAGCAATTATGGAAGCTGTAGAGGCCGCAATGGAATAAAATAGACAAAGTTGTATTGTAGAATGTTTGTACTTTAATCATAACTGTCGGTTTACCTTATTCCTTGTAATTAGGAGGGTGAACCGGCAGTTTTTTATTTATTGTAACAGGCAGGAGATTGCCCTGACTTATGGAACTATAAAAAGGAAGCGAGCTAATAAATGCTGGCGTGTTGTAATTTATCAATTTTTATAATTGGAAATTGTAAAGCTTTTTTCATAAAAGATTTTAACCGCTGGATTTCTATGGATGTGGGAAATTAACTTTTACCGCTTAAATTT
>CAYOFJ010000228.1:0-3659 GCA_964403065.1 uncultured Halanaerobiaceae bacterium
CATCCTCTTCATTGGCAATGCAGACATCCACATATTCCATGACCTCAGACATTACTCTTTCTGCCTCTTCGCGGCTCCAGAGTTTAGATCTAAAATTAAGGTCACAGCTTACGGTAACATCATGCTTTTGAGCTTTTTTGACCGATTCTATGGTAACCTCAGACATATTTTCACTCAAGGCCGGAGTGATCCCTGTCACATGATACCATTCAGCCTCTGCAAAAATTTCATTCCAGTTAAAATCTTCGGAAGTGGCCTCAGCAATGGCTGAATGGGCTCTATCGTAAATTACATTGGAAGAACGCTGACTGGCACCGCTTTCACAGAAGTATTTTCCCAGGCGTTTGCCACCACGAGCAATATAATCTGTATTTACACCATAACGTCTTACTTCATTAAGGGCAGCCTGCCCGAAAGGATTTTTCGGAAGCTTAGTTACAAAGTAAGCTTCCAATCCGTAATTTGCACAGGAAACGGCTACGTTGGCCTCCCCACCACCATAGATAACATTAAATTCATCAGTTTGAATAAAACGTTGATTTTCCGGAGGAGTTAAGCGCATCATGATTTCACCAAATGTTACTACTTTTTTAGCCATAAAGTGATTTCCCTCCTTAGTAAAATTTTATATATTAATCATTTCTAACTTCATTTATTAACTTTACAAATTTTTCTGCATTTTCTTTAACCTGTTCATAATCACCTTTATCTGCTCCTTCCACAATGGCGCTACCTGCGGCCACAGCGAAGCTGCCGGCCTGCATCCAGTCTTTAACATTATCATGATTTACTCCCCCGGTCGGCAGCAGCTTTGCTTGAGGAATTGGGCCCTTTATAGCTTTTATTATTTTAGGCCCAAATAAAGTAGCAGGAAATATCTTGACTACATCTGCACCTGCTTCCATAGCCTGTTTTACCTCTGTGGGGGTCATTGCACCAGGAATAACAGGCTTTTGATAACGATTGGCCACCTCGATCATTCCTTCATCCAAAGCTGGACCAACTATAAACTCCGCTCCGGCCAAAATACAATTTCTTGCTGTCTCTCCATCCATAACTGATCCGGCCCCGAAAATGATTTCTTCATCATCTTTGTACTTATCAGTTAAGTCTCTAATAACTTCAACTGCTCCGGGTACAGTCATGGTAATTTCTATGACTTTAATACCGCCTTCTTTTACTGCCTCTGTAATTTTAACCGCCTGTTCAGCACTTTCGGCCCGAATCACCGGAACTATTCCAGTGTTGTAGATAGCCGCTAAAATCTCATGTTTATCCATATTATCTCTCCCTTCTTTCTAATAAATTTCTTCATTACGAAATTTTTTCCATTCTTTTTCAAACCATAATTCTTTTTGTGGAAGTGGTCTTCTTTCTATCCACTCAGCTTCATAATCCCAATTAGTAATATCAAGAGAACTCAACTGTATATATTTATTATTTTTCCCCTGGTCTAAAGAATATCTGAATGTTTCGGGCAATTTATTCAATGGTTTACGACCATTTTTATCAGTTATTAGATATGAACCCCTGCTTTTTCCACCCAATTTAATATAATTTCTGATAGCATTCAAATAAACAAACTGAGTGATTAAATAATCATAAATATGGAATGCCTGGTTTAATTCTTGCTCTCCATCTATTTTTATATTAGAAATATAATTTGTTAACTGGTTTTTAGTCTCTGATATTGACTTTTCGACATTTTCTAATGACCTTATAAATCCTCCTTTGTCTGTCATTCTTTTTTGCAATGATGACAAAATTTTTTGGGGTCTTTGTCCGGAAGTATTGTTTATAATATTTTCTTCCATTGAAATTTTATTTCGAACTTGTTTCTCACATAAATTTAAAAATTCTTCAGTCTGTAAAGGAGATTTATCGTAATTATTTACAATATATTCAGCTGCTCTCAAACCACCTACCTGCCCAGAATTCAAAGCGGCTCCCCCAGGACGATACACTCCGTGAGTGCCATTAACCTCGCCCACAGGAAAGAAATGTTCAATATTACTTTCCCACCATTTATTGCCTTTTAATCCTCCATTGTTATGCTGGGCACAGACAGCTATTTCTAATTTCTCCCGGGAAAGATCTATATCATTTTCCAGGTATAAATCCACCGCAGGTTGATTCATTTTCTGCAATCTATCTATAGGTCTTCCAAAACATGCATCAGAGTTGTCTAAATACTGAAATGCCTCTTCATTTAATAAGTTAAACATTAGTTCATTTTTATCTTCTTTACAAGCCCAGGATGGATTTTTAGTGAAGTCAAGCCAAACTCGTCTATTTTTAATCACTCTTTCTAAATAAACTAAAATATCAATTAATGAAGAACCCTGTCCCATAACTTTTCTGGGATCAAAAGGCCACTGGTAACCTTTTAAAAAGATGGCATTTATCATTTTCTCAGGGGAACTAAAATAATCTTTTAAAAATTCTTTTTCATTATTGCCATTTTGATCGGTAGAAATATAGCGAGGAATGACCTGCTGATAAGTTCCGGATAAATTCCATCTAAAACCAATAGAAGCTAATCCAAACTGGGATTCAGTTAAATTCCTTCCTTTCACACCGGCTTCAAATGCTATACCACTGGCACCAGTCTGGCTTTGAGGATATACAGAAGTATCATATATTTTAGCTGGTCCACCAACAGCATAAATTATATTGCTGCAATTTATTAATACTAGATGTTCTTTTTGACTGCTTAGTCTATTTTGATTTAATGCAATTAGTCCTACGGCTTCATCATTTTGAGCAGATTTGCTCTCAGAAGTCAATATTCCTATAACTTGATGTTTATCAAAAATATCGATATTCCGTTTTTTAATTTCTCTTTCCAGGTTTATAGTCATATAGTGAGAAGTTAGAGGACCTGCAGAGGTAGCTCTTCTAGCTGGATCATGGTCAGTTTTATATCCAATATATTCTCCATGTTCGGTATGAGGAAAAGGAACACCTGTTTCAACCAAATGAAAAAAAGCTCTAGGAGAAAGGGCAGCTTCTACTTGAGCAATATCCCCATGCATCGCTCCCCCTTCATAGTAAGTCTCAGCCATATCAGCAACAGAATCTTCTATTTGTCCGGAAAGTGAAAGCTTATAATAAGTTTGCTTATCAGAACCGGTATTTCTAGAAGTCCCTTTTTCTAAACCTTCTGTTAAAATAGCAATATTATTCTGCCCAAAATCATATAAACGTTTAGCCGCATTTAAACCAGCAGCACCACTTCCAACTACTGCGGTTTTAACAGAATAAACCGGGATTTTCCGGTTTTTCATTTGAACAAAATTCTTTTCCACTAATTCTTTACCCCCATTCATTTAAGCTTGTGGTTTTAAAACTGCTTTAATCGCCTCTTTATTATCCATTTTTTTAATAGCCTTAGTAGCATCTTCAAGGTCAAAAATATGTGTGGTCATTTCTTCTAAAATACTTTGATATTTTAATGCTATTTTTAATGCTTGAAAGGTATGTTTTACATCACTCACCCAAACTCCCTGATAACTTACATTTTTATTTCCTATATCCTTAAAACAATCCAGTTCTATTTTGCCTCTTGGTTCCCCAAATCCTGCCGAGGCATATGTTCCACCTTGTTTAACCAATTTTATTCCTTCTTCCACAGCTTCAACAGAACCGACCATTTCAAA
>CAYOFJ010000229.1:0-3652 GCA_964403065.1 uncultured Halanaerobiaceae bacterium
AAACGGGAATACCTATCCGGGCATATATATAGAGGGTGACAGAATGAGCCAGCACAGCTATCAGAGCCGTGAGCGGTGTCAGCTGGGTGATTCTATCGCCCACTGTCTTCATGACTCCTTTACTGTAGGTGACTCCGATACCTATAGCCATACCACCTATCAGCCCACCTATCTGGGGCTCGAAAAGACCGGCATCTACGTAAACTCCTACCACATTGGCTACATTATTTGCTCCCAGGGAATACGCTCCGTAAATGCCGCCAAAAATCAAACCTATACGTACAAAATATTCAAATCTCTTCATGTTATTGATCTGCGGCTCGATCAGCAGAATATAGAGCTTATACAGCAGAAAAGCTATAATCATAGCTCCTATAGGGGTGGTAACCCAGGCGGTAACTATGGGCAGCAGGGGAGCAAAGTCGACATCTCCCGCCAGTATATTGCCGCCTATAATAGCCCCTACAACTGCCTGTGAAGTGGAAACAGGAAGTTCCAGTAAAGTCATAAGGGTTACCGTTAGTGCTGCTGCCAGAGAGCTGATAAAGGCAGTTAGCAGTGTCTGGTCCGCCAGCTGACCCAGAGTTTCCATTCCTCCTGCTCCTTCCAGGCCGGAGCCTAAGATGACAAAAATTGTGGTCAGCAGAACCGCGGTTTGAAATTTTATTACCCTGGTATATACGGCGGTGCCAAAGATGTTAGCTGCATCATTGGCCCCCAGTGTGCCTCCTAAATAAATACCGGAAAGTAAATACCACATATTAACCCTTCCTTACAGATACCATAGTTTCCATAATATCTCCCACGTTTTCAATCATATCGGCCGTATCAGAAACGTTTTTGATCAGGCTGCGGTGAGCCAACTTTTCCCCGGGTGAAATCTCTTCGACCTGGCCCACCTGGCGGGTGATTTCTTCTTCAATGGTGTCCACCTCTGATTCAATATCCTCCAGCTCACCGGCGTAGATCAGAGCCTGGCTCATGTCGGTAAACAGCACTTCTACACCTTTAGTCATCTTATCATACTGTTTTTCTATACTGTCGGTCATGTCCTGGAGGGCTTCCTGATCCAGACAGCAGAAATCCAGGTGCAGAAAAATTATTTCATCGAGCATGTCTTCGGCATGATCGGCTATATCATCTATGGCTTCGATTAAATTAAGCATATCTACCCTGGTATTGGGCATGAGTGAGCCCCTTATGATACTGGTTATTATGTCCCGGCGGATATCATCGGCCTCACTCTCTTTGGCATGTACACCTTTATTTAATTTGCGAACTTTGTTGGTTTCACCTTCTTCCAGATAAACACGCATGGCCTGGAAAGCCTGCTCAATACATTCTCCTACACTATCTGTCAGTCTTTCAAAATCACTTTCGATTTGATCAAAATCTCCCCATAATCTGCTCATAAATTAGCAACCTCCTGAAAAAATATTTTGCGTTCTTTTTGAAAAATTGCGCGTATTATCTCGCCTTATAACTTCCAATCTTCCAATTAAAATAACCTCAGCAAATTTGACAATTGTTCTGATTAGAAAATTGTTTTTATTAATCCATTAATTCCCGCACGGAAGTAAGCACATAATCTGGATTTAAATCACTTGCTTTGATGGTGGAGTGATCTATCACTCCGCTTAAAACTGCCGCTGTATCGAGCCCTGCTTTTAAGCCCATTTTTATGTCGGTTTCCAGTCTGTCACCTATCATTAAAAAATTAGCTGATTTTTGAGCCTCTGGGTCTTCGCCCTTATTATCATCGAGCTGATAATTGAACCCCATTGCCTCGATAGCAGTACGAATCATCTGCTCTGAGGGTTTACCCATAATTTTGTCAATTTTCTTTTCGCTGGCCGCTTCCACTGCCGCTATCATGCTGGCGGCATCAGGAACTTCGCCCCCCGCAATGGGGCAGGTAGTATCGGGGTTGGTGGCAATGATTTCAATTTCATCCTGCTGGGTATGTATAATTTGCAGGGCGTCATTGAGTTTGCCGTAATGAAATGTGCGGTCAAAAGATATTATTAAACAGTTGATGTCCTCATAATCATAGTTTTCCTGCTGGAAGTTTAAATAGTCGATACTGGTAGTGCTGCCCTGCACTACGCTGCGGGCAAACTCTTCTCTATTTTTATTGACCACTTCCAGACCGGCCTCTTCAATTTCCTCAATAAGTGAGAGCTCTCCTATGACGTAAACAGGGGACTTGGGTAAATTTTTCTGCAGATAGTCCGCAGTTACATAAGAGGAGTTTATAACCTGTTCACAGGAGGTCTCAATACCGAGCCGGGTCAATTTTTCCGCATAATTTTCTCGGCGGGCAATAGGTTTATTGGACAGAAAAACATGCTTTTTATTTCCTGCCTCTTTAATCTGCTCGATGACCTTTCGGGCACCGGGCAGCAGTTCATTACCCCTGTAGATGGTCCCGTCCAGGTCAAAAATGAATCCCTCATATTTGTCTAATAAAATGCTATTCACCCCCAGATAGATTATTATAAATTTGGCGGGTGGTATTCACAGCCTTTTCGATGTTTTGAGGTGGAGTGTCTCGGCCTAAATTGCAGAGATAAATGGTCAAATGAGAGAGCTCTCTGCATAAAGGCACATATTTTTCCAGCCTATTTTCGATTTCATTTTTGTCGCCCTGTGTTAAGAGATGGGCAGATACTCCCAGGGTTAGGTGCATATCATAGTGTTGGACATAATCTAAAAGAAAGTCCAGATTTATATGATGAAGATCAGGATCCTGGATTCTCAGATGCTCATTATGGGGTGAAATTTTACGTTTTAAGTCCAGAAAGTTTTCCAGATCTTTTACGTGACTTTCTCCCCACCAGTTCACTATTCCGATTCCTTCCCCCAGCTCTTCTTTTAAAATATTTATGTACGGAAGCACAAATTCTTCCAGCATATCAACAGTTAAATTGGGAGGGGAAGCAAGAGCGTCTGCCCCCAGAAAAATATCGGAGCTGGCAAAATGCTGTTTTTGCAGAGAAATCCAGGGCAGCAGCACATCCAGAGTAATTTTCTCCAGCACTTCATGAGCAAAAGCCGGATTGGAAAGCAGAGAAGTTAGAAACTTTTCGAATCCGACCAGTCTGGCCGCCAGACTGAAGGGGGAAGTAAACTGGAGATAGGGCAGTGTATCGGTTTTTTTCTGAAATAAATCTGTGGCTGTCAAAATGAAGTTGAATCTGCCTGTTTGTTTCAACTCGTCTTTATTTTGGGGCAGGGAGATTTTTGGCAGATCACTGCTATCGGATATTAAAGTATTTTGAGCCGACTGCTGTGGTGAACCATTTTCCCTGTAATTTAGAGACTGCCCCAGTGCTTCAGCTTCTATATTATAAACATCGTAACCCAGAATGGGGAGATCGAAATCATAATAATTTTGTACTGTTAGTATAGCCTCTACCAGTTCTTCCGGATCTGTGTAAATTTTTCTGCCGTCAAACTCAGAAAAAGTAGTGGCATGTTCGTGCATTTGGGCGGTTAAAGCAATTTTTCTGCTGCGATGTACTGCTGCCTGTGAGGTTAACATTGGGTATCCATCCTTATTAGAGAAAATTTAGTAAAATAAAAATGAGCCCCCTCTAACTCTAATTTTTAGAGTTAACAGGCGGGCTTTCTCTTAATCTTAGCCCTTAAT
>CAYOFJ010000230.1:0-297 GCA_964403065.1 uncultured Halanaerobiaceae bacterium
AATTACCGAAAGTAAATAAATTAATAAAATCCAGGGGAGGTCAGTGCTAAAATCAACTCTGCTATCATACATATTACCACGCAAAGATACTATATAAAGAATTAGAGAAAAAGCCAGAAAAAAAGCAGCAGGCCAGGAGAGCAAGATGGGGATTAAAGCGGCAATAACTACCAGCAAAATACTAATTATTTGCTGCCTTCTCTGCTCAGTTATGGCAGTATTTATAATAAAATTTCCCACACCAAATCCCGATAGTACCAAAAAAATCCAGATTTCAACCTCAAAAGAATAATAGAA
>CAYOFJ010000230.1:307-3649 GCA_964403065.1 uncultured Halanaerobiaceae bacterium
TTATTTATTATGGAAATGAGATTGGATCTGATAACACTCACCTTCACTCCCCCTCGCAAAGTGACATTGATATAGCCAAAAACCCTCAGGAAATTCTACTCCCTGGGAATCCAGCATTAAAAGACGCGGCTTTGCCGGAAATTTTTGGCATTTGCCCTGCAGCAAATCAGGTCTGGAAGTTACAATTATTATTTCTGCCTTTTCGGAAATTTTGGCAGATAATTCTTCAATACCAAACCTGTAAATCGGTCGTAGAGAGGCTAATTTGGTCAAGATTTTTTCCAGTTGATCAATCTTTTGGTCAGGTTTTATTCTCAAACTGCCCTGTTTTCTCAGCAGACCATTACTTATAACACCAACTGAATAATTTTTGCGCAGTAAATTGCGAGCTAGAGAGCCGGCCAGAGAAACTAATTTTTCTACCACTGGCGGGGAAAAACCTCCCCATCTTCTCCGGGCAGTCCTGATATCCAGCAGAATTTCTACATTTTTCTGCAGAGAAGGATTATAAATATCAGATTTTAATTTGTCATGTCTGGCAGACACTTTCCAGTTTATTCTCTTAAAATCGTCACCAAATTGATAGTCTCTCACTCCTACAATATTAGTGCGATCCTGAAAAATCCAGCCTCTGCTCATGTTAGTACCCAGAGGCTGGGTGGGTAAAAACTCTTCGCCCATCAGGGGATAAAGTTTGGGGTAAACTAACAATTCAGCCGGGGAAGTAATATTTTTGCTGCGTGAAAACAAACCCAAAAATCCATCATAGGAAAGCACTGATCTATCGATATCATATTTGCCTCTTTTAGCCGGCTGAAGCTTATATTCTCTTTTAACCCGCTGATACCAGTTTAATCTAAAACCATCTTCGAAATACTGTCTATTGCCCGGTATTCTCTGTAAATATCCAGATTCTTTGAAGTCAATTCCTCCTGATAAATAGGCAAAAGCTTTTAACCAAAAAACAGGTAAAGGCTTGAGATTTTCCAGAGTTATGACAAATTCCGTCTCTTCCCCTGCCGAAATTTTATTGCGGGAAAAATCTACAGTCAAATCGAGCTTATGTAAAACAAAATAACTCCAAAAATAAGATACCAAAAGCAGAGAAATTGCCAGCAAACTTCCCCACACCAGAGGAAATAATCCCAGATAAATGCCCAAAACCAGCAGTGCTGAAAAAATCGTCAGCCAGGTTTTAAGAAGTTTGCTCACTGATCTGTCGGCCTCCTTCTTCCTCTACCGGCACCTCAACCTCCGCCAGTACTTCTTCTATAATATCTTCGGCTTCAACTCCCCGCACCGAAGTTTCTTCTTTTATAATTAAGCGGTGAGCAGCAGTCCAGGGAAATATAATCTGTACATCATCCGGTATTACATAATCACGTTGGTAAAGTAAAGCCCGCGCTCTCGCTGCTCTCATTATGGCCAGAGTAGCCCGGGGACTAAGCCCCAATTTAACTCTGTTATCATCCCGGGTTGTTCTCACAAGATCGGTTATGTATTCAATTATTGGTTCATTAACTTTGACATTTTCAGCTTCCTTCTGCAGATCCACTATTTTTTCTCGGGTCAATACATCTTCCAGCTCAAAAAACGGATCCTGCTGCCGATAATTACGCAAAATATCTTTTTCCTCTTCCGCTTCAGGATATCCTACCTTGAGTCGAAAAAGAAATCTATCCAGCTGAGCCTCAGGTAGAGGAAAGGTACCCTCCAATTCCACAGGATTTTGGGTGGCTACCACCAGAAATGGTTCCTGCAGCTGATGAGTTTCTCCTTCTATAGTTATTTGTCTCTCCTCCATTACTTCCATTAAACTGGCCTGGGTTCTGGGAACTGCCCTATTTATTTCATCTGCCAGCAGTATATTGGTATGTGCTGGTCCTAACCGGAGCTCAAACTCATTTTCTTTTTGGTTGTAATAATAAAGACCCGTAATATCAGCTGGCTGCAGATCTGGCGTGAACTGCACCCGGGAAAAATTCACCCCCAAAGATCGGGCCAGCGAAGCAGCCATTCTGGTCTTGCCAACCCCCGGCACATCATCAAATAACACATGTCCCCGGGCCAGAAGTGCGATTAACAGCAGCTCGATAACATCATTTTTCCCCATTATTACCCTGGCAATATTATCTCTAACCTGTTCTAATTCTTTCTGCATTTTTGTGGACCCTCCCTGATTTTATGAAGTTACAATTATTGCAACAATTAATAAATAAAAAACTAAATCAAAAAACCCGCAACCGTAAAACGGTTCACGGGCAGATACTAGCTTCTATCGTAACAACATTTTAATACGTTCAACACTAAGCTAAATTTTCCTCAGTTTTATCCAGATCACGCGGACTCTCTTCCCACTTACCACAGCGATCACCGGTCATGGCTATAGTCTGATTATTGGCTTTGACTCTTATAACCTCACATTCATTGGCACAATCCTCACAGATGAAACTGGTGGTTTCAAAATTATCATGGGTAAGTGAAAATCCTTTAAAGTCAGTAGTTTTATCAGAGAACATTATCTCCTCTCGCGCCAGCATAGCAATACCAATCGCTCCCATTACATCATAATTTTCGGGAATGATAACTTCGCTGTCTATTTCCTCCTCTATAGCAGCTTTAATACCTGAATTGGCTGCAACACCACCCTGAAAAACATATTTAGAAGGTAATTCTTTGCCTCTAACCAGATTATTCATATAATTTCTTACCAGAGCCTGACAGAGTCCATTAATTATTTCTGGCTTGGTAAAGCCAAACTGCTGCTTGGAAATCATATCTGATTCGGCAAAAACTGTACACCGTCCGGCAATGCGAACATCTTTTTCGGCTTCTAAAGCCAGTTCACCAAATTCTTCAATCTCTACACCCAATCTATCAGCCTGATGATCCAGAAAAGAACCGGTGCCGGCCGCGCAAACAGTATTCATGGCAAAATCAGTGACTATGCCATCTTCAATTATTGTAAGTTTAGAATCCTGGCCACCTATTTCAAAGATCGTACCAACATCGGGGACCTGATCAATAGTAGCAGTAGCATGAGCGGTGATTTCGTTTTTTACTATATCAGCTCCCAGTATGTAACCTATAAGCTGGCGTCCACTTCCTGTTACACCTACACCTGACACTTCATATTCATCTTTTACCTCTTTGTTCAATCTTTTCAAACCATCTTTTACTACCTCTACAGGCTGACCGGGATTGCGCTCATATAACTTAAATTGAATCTGTTTGTCAGCATCGATCCCTACAATATTAATACTTACGGAGCCTATATCTACTCCCAGGTATAAATCCTTCATGACGCTATTTCCTCCTCTTTCATCCGTTCCTCTTTCTTCT
>CAYOFJ010000231.1:0-3642 GCA_964403065.1 uncultured Halanaerobiaceae bacterium
TGCTCCATCACTTCAGCAAAAGAAGATTCCTTCAATATTAATCCCCTCCCGGATTGATTTCTAAAGCTTGGCGGGACTATCCTCTTTCTCTTCCATGCTGATCTCCATATCTGTTTCCGACAGTTCAATCTCAGTTCCGTGCTGTCTGACCATCAGTACTGAACAGCCAGCTTCTTCAGCGACCAGATCTGGTATAGATCCAAAAAGAAGATTTTTAAATCTCCACTCTTTGGAAGCGCCAATAATTACCAAATCGTAATCTACTGATCGGGTTATATTTACTATTCCATCAGCCACACTATCTGCTTCCACAGCTTTAATTTCGTAATTCACATCTTCATCAATCACGGGCTTTAATTCCTTATAAGCAGATTCTTTATCCTTCTCAGCATCTGCGCCCGGTTTAATAACTCTTAAAACTGTTACCTGCTGGCCCTTTTCAGCTGCCAGTCTGAAAGCTATCTCAGCTCCGAGATAAGCATGCTCACTGCCGCGGTAAGGCACGAGAATTCTATCAATCTTTTTCAAGCCCTTATATTTTAAGACTCCCACCGGGCAGGAGGCATTCCTAACAACCCTATTGACAAAACTCCTGGCCAGCTTCGAGATATTCATGGAACCATGCCACCCCAGCTGTAAATAATCTATTCTTTCCCTCTCCAAAAGATCCATTAATGTGTTGAATTTATTTCGGGAATACAAAACCCGGGGATTTATTAAAATATTGTGTTTTTCTCCGAACTCTACAGCTACATTCATAATTCTTCTTTGAATATCCCGGGCCTTTTCCATAACTTCACCTTCCTGTTGAATTAAGTTCAAAGGAGCCTGGGATGGTATTTCAAGCATGTTAAGTGCTGTTATCTCTCCTCCAGCTGGAGAGTTTTTTACCAGCTGCCCGGAAAGCGACAGTAATGCTGATTCACCCTCAGGGTTGGCTAAAGGAGCTAAAACATGCATATTATCTGGCAGAGTTCTCACCCCTCTTTCTTTAGCTGGCTGCTGGCCCTTTGGGAGTTCAGGATTGACTTCCTTCGCAGGAGCAGGTTCCTTTTTTCTCAGCAACATTTCAAAGCTGACATCACTAATAGCTGCCTTCAAATCTGCATGGCTTCTAGCCCAGACTAAAAACCAAATAACCCCTAAAGCAATTAAAACTAAAGCAGCTATCTGAGCAAAACTGCTGGCCTGAAATATAACAATCAGAGAGGCAGCAGCAGCAAGAATTTGTAAAAAGGGATAGCCAAAAGCTCTGTAACTGGGGTTATATTCTTCTGGTGGTGCTGTTCTTAATAAAATAACAATTAAATTTATTACTGCATAGTTTATCAACATCAACACACTTGCTGAGGCAGATAAGGCTTCCACATCTGCAGTAACCAGCATAATTAAGGCCAGTAAACCGGTTGCAATAATTGGCCTGTACGGTGTTAAATAATCAGGATGAACTTTATTAAACCAATCAGGGAATATACTATCCCTGCCCATGGCAAAATTAATTCGAGAAGATGCCATTATACTGGCATTTGCCGAAGAGGCAGTAGCCAGCAGGGCGGCAAAGGTTATTGCTGCTGCCCCTAAACCTCCAGCTAATACTCTGGCAACATCAACAACAGGAGTATCCAGTATTATCAGATCACCAAGAGGAATAACCCCTGTCATAACAAGAATAACAGGCACATATATAGCAGTAACAATAGCAACAGATCCCATAATTGCTTTAGGTAAATTTTTGCCAGGTTCTTTGATTTCTTCTGCTACCGAGGCAATTTGTTCAAATCCCAAAAAAGATACAAATATCACTGCAGTGGCAGGCAGAACAGCTCCTGTCCCTTCCGGAAAGAAAGGCTGCCAGAGAGCTCTATCTATGTTAATAAAACCCCAGATTATATAAATAATCAATATTGGCACCAGAATACCAACGATTATATTTTGAGTACGTCCTGTCTCTTTAGCCCCGATATAATTTATATAGGTGAAAAATATTCCTGCCATAATTGCAAGAATTGTTTCATTCACCGGGATAAAAATTGCTAAATATTCTCCAAAACCTAAAAGATAAAAGGCTACTGCAAAGGTAAGGCTGAGCCAGAGTGAGAGTCCAGAAATTGTCCCAACAAAGTTTCCTAAAGAGCGGGAAAGAAAAAAATAGGTTCCTCCACTTTTTGGCATGCCTGTAGCCACCTCAGCAATGCTGCTTGCAGTTACAATGCAGATTAAACCTGCTAAAATATAGGTAAATATTGCTCCCGGACCTACCATTTCTATAGCAAATCTGGGAAGGACAAAAATACCTGCTCCGATCATGGTACCTACTCCAATTGTAAGAGCTTCCTTTAAACCCAAATCTTTAGCAAGTTCTCCGGAAGCTGAAAAATCACTGCTTTTATCTGCTTGGTTAGACATCTTATACCTCCTGAAATATTTGACATTGTTATATCTGTGAATTCACTTACAGCTATAGTTATAATATCATAGATGCTTATTATTTTCATCTATGTATTGCAATACTTTAAAACAAATTTATTTTTTCTCAAGCTATGGAAAATCTGTATAAAATGAGTTATGCAGCTTAAAGGCCAGGAAGCTTCATTCTGATTTTAGTTAGGCACTAACTTTAAATTCTAGACAAGAAATATTATTCCTTCTATTTCTATTTAAGTTTAAGTACATTTTATAAGTTAAACAGTTGTTTAAACTTTAGCAGGCCAATCAATAAATGAAAATATAATCAAAAATAAATTATCTCTGTGCTAAATTAATAATCAAGCAGGAATTACCACCATAAATCAAGAAATATAGTTAGTAAGGTAATCTGGTAAATCTAATACAAATTCCATTTCTGCACTAAATTTAAATAAAAGACTCCAGGTGTTTAATTAATAATTTACCCCTTTGAGGAGTGAAGTACATAATGGCTGACAGCGATAATGAGAAAAATCCCGGTCCTAATTTAAGCAAGAATAAAATACTTGTTTTAACTCTAATTTTTTTGATTTTAAGTGGTGGCATCTATTATCTTTTATTTTTAGTTGATGAAGAAGAAGGATATTTTCAACCGCTGCCTGAGGAAGAAGTATATCTGGAGAATCAAGAATTAGAGGAAGAAGATCCAGATTTAACTCCTTCACCTCCAGTTATTGAAGAGTTGATAACTGAATATGAAGAAATTGAGAGTAGAGATGATATCGAAGCTGCTGTGGAAGCCGGCCTCCTGGATGAAGCAATTCTGGATGAGCTTGATTACAACATAGTAGATGAACTGGATTTTGATGAAGGTTCTCTCACTGATACAGGTGCAGAGGAAAACGATGAAGAAATAGTCCGGGACGATGATATAATAATAGAAATGGATGAAGAAGAAATTTCTCCTGAGGAGTTAACAGAAGAGGTTTTCGGTCCCTTTGATGAATGGGAAATCGAGATGCCTAACCTGCAGGAAAATAACGATGAGTCAGAAAAATTCGAAGGTCAGGAAGATCAGGAAGAAAATAATAATCCATCATTTCCCAAACAATCCGACAGCCGCTCCAGTGATAATGTTGAAGAAGATGATGAAGCGATGGTTCCAGATCTGCCTTCAGGTTTATCTCTAGATGACAAAAATTTGCTGCTGCTGGGATTTGATGATTATTCCAGCAG
>CAYOFJ010000232.1:0-3639 GCA_964403065.1 uncultured Halanaerobiaceae bacterium
AATATTATCTGCTCGTTCATCTTTTCGGCATGCTGCTTCTGCCAGATCGGGATTTTTGGTCACAAAAGCTTCTAAAACAGCATCAAGCATGTCAAATACAACCTCATAAAGTTCCGGTATCATAACCAGAGGCTCCAGATACTCTTCATTGCGCAGTTCCAGAGCTATTTCGGCTATATTGGTAGAATGATCTGCTACTCTTTCCAGATCATTAGCAATCTTTACCATAGCCATAACCATTCTAGCTTCCGAGGCGATAAAATTTTTCATAGTTAAAAGCCGGGAAACTTTATCCTCAATTGTAACCTCAAAATTATCCATCACATCATCACGCTTGATTACATCCCAGGCCAGATCTCCATCCTGATCTTCCAGGGCCTTGAAGGAATTTTGCAGCATCTCTTCTGCTATTTCACTCATATCACTCAAATCTGTCAATATTTCTTCCTTTTTCTCTTCATATTGATTGCCCATCTGATTTTCAAGCCCCCTCAATATTATAATTTTCCGGACTCTTTTTGCAATCTATATCCGGTGTAATTTTATAATTCTTTGTTTACTTGAGAAATCCTGCCTGCTGTATAATTAAAGTTTTAAGTCTTCTCCAAAACAGTTAATAAATATCCTGTATAATCAGGACTATTTATATCCTCAATTGCCTGGGTATATAAAGTATTGGAAACTATGAAGCTTTGTGATACTAGAAATTTTGGGAAACCCGGGTCATAACTATGGCCAAAAAATTTATGTGAGCTAAGCTTCATAGCTTCCAAAAATAAGTATTATGAAGATAAATTAAAACCAGATTTAACCAGCTGTTTGGGAGAAGTTCCAAACTTATAAATTTAATATTTGCTTTACACTTCTGTATTATTAAGATAATATGTAATTAAAACCAGATAATTAAATTAAAAAGGAGGCTGCCAGCATGTCAAAAAAGTCAGAAAATATCGGGCATCAATTTATGCTGCAAACCAGGCATAAACAAATATCAAAGTCTGATCAGCAAAAAGATATTCCCCCTCCGGCCAAATACTGGGATTTGGAAGCAGAGAAAATAATTGAACTGCCAGCACCAGACGAATTTTCCGCGCCGGAATTAGATTTACTCCAGACCATCGAAAAAAGACGCAGCCATAGAAATTACACCAGCAAATCTCTGACTAAAAAAGAATTTTCTATTTTGACATATTATACACAGGGTTTAAAAAGAGATCTATCCGGGGGAGCATCTCTGCGCACAGTACCTTCAGCCGGTGCTCGACATGCATTCGAAACATTTATCTATATAGACAAAGGCCAGGATTTACCTCGTGGTATTTATCATTATCGACCTGCTGAACACAATTTAGCTTTAATAAAATCAGGAAATTTCGGGCCGGAAGTTACAAGATCCGCTCTGGGCCAGAACCACGTCGGTGAAGCAGCAGCAGTATTTTTCTGGGCAGCAGATAAATACCGTATGTGCTGGCGTTATAGTGAAAGAGGTTATCGCTATTTGCATCTTGATGCCGGTCATGTATGCCAAAATCTTTACCTGGCTGCCGAAGCAATAAATGCTGGGGTTTGTGCCATCGCAGCTTTTGATGATGAATATACTAATGAGCTTCTGGACCTTGATGGCAGGGAAAATTTCGTAATTTATATGGCTTCTGTGGGCAGTAAAGAAAACCAGGATAATTGACATTCAAATCTGGCACCTGTACAATTAAACCATAAATAAAATTAGTAAGTTCTTCTCCAGATCAGTTAGTTGTATCCTGTTTTAGCCCATCTTCATAATGCTTAGTATTGGAAGCTTCAAAGTTGTGTGATAATGGAAATTTTTCTGGCCCTGGGGCGAAACTATCTATTAGGTAGCAAAATTAGGAGGTTCTTAAATTATGCTTAACATTACGGCTATAAAAGGAAGTGCGCGAGAAAATAGTCACAGCACATCCCTGCTGGAACAAGTACTGGAAGGCTGTCACAGCAAAGCTGAAAATACTGGCTTGGAAATAGATATAAAAACTATCACCCCTTTTCATATGGATATAAATACCTGTACAAGCTGTTTTAGCTGCAGTGAAACCGCCACCTGCATCTTTAACGATGATATGGATTACTGGATCGATGATAACGGCTTCGATAATAGTGAAATAATTATTCTGGCCACACCTATTTATTTCAACGGAATGCCCTCACATGTAAAAAAAATGATCGATCGCTGCCAGCCTATATATGCCAGCAAATACGATTTAAACGCTCCAATTATTGACCGCAACAAAAAACGACGGTCAATATTGATATCCTGTGCCGGAGCTCCAAAATATAATGATCAATTCACAGCGGCTCGTACAGTATCAGGACTATTTTTCAAAACTATAAATGCCCCCAAATTTGAGGAGCTAATCGTCCCCAATACAGATGAACAAACTCCTTCTGAATCACCTGAATTAATGGATAAAGCCTTACAGATGGGCGAGAAAGTTATTGAAGAATTTGCCAGCAGGGAGGAATAAAATTGCCACTTGATTCTCTTGATCCTGCCAGCAGAACTGAATTAAAAAAAGTCATACGAACTCAAACAAGGGCTTTTCTGAACAGGGAAAATAACTATTCAGATTTTTCCGATAAACTACCTTCTATGAGTGAAGATATAATTAATGCTCTCGATCAATTGCCTGCTGAAACCAGGCAGGAGTTTCTGCAGACCTGGCTTTCCTCTCAGTTAGCCCTGGACCCGGAAACTATAATGCCTCTGCTGGAAAAACTACAAAATGTTGAAAACACACAACTCCAAAAACGGATTATTGCTGCTGCCGCTTTCTTAAAAAGACATAATCTCCCCCTTAGACAATTTTTTCTCAGGCCACTTTCGGGTTTAACAGAAGGTTCAGAACAGGACTCTACAATTTCTGAAAATATAGAAAACATTTCTGCCAGCTTTAATATAAGCCTGGAAGAAGTTATGGAAAATATCAACCCTCTTCTGCAGCAGGGCAATCAGATGGAAGCCGGAAATTTTTTCAGCACTCTTCCCGCTGAATTGGACCAGCTGCTGGAACATCTGTTTGATCTTACTGATATGGCAAATCAGGATAGATCTTTGAGCAATGGAGGTCTGCGGCCCGGAGAAAATCAACTGCTCTCATCCCTGCTGGGTCTAAAACTACTTAACCTGGCTGAAGAGGCAGGAAACCAGGGAAATTTAAGGCTTTATCTGGAATGGCCACCACTACCTCCGAAAAAAGTGGAAGAACAATTTATTTTACGAGTAACTTCCCGGCAAAAAAAGCAGGAAGAACAGCGGGAAGAAGACCAGATTGAAATATATAATTTAAATTTTATCATAAAACTGCCTCAACTGGGAAAAATCAGAGCTGATGTGGAAGTACAGCAGCAGAATATTCAGCTGGAATTCACTGTCACTAAAGAACAGACTGAAAATTTGCTCAAGCAAAAATACCCCCAGCTGGAGGAAAAATTGAGCTCAGCAGGATACGATGTTCAGGAGCCTTTAATTAATTTAAAAGAAGAAATATCTGAAAGTGACTTAAAAACGGAGATAATGAAAGGAAAATTACCACTTGAAAGCACTGAAGATATTTCCAGTCTGCTGGATAAATATCAGCATGTGGATTTCAAAGCCTGAGATTT
>CAYOFJ010000233.1:0-3639 GCA_964403065.1 uncultured Halanaerobiaceae bacterium
GAATATATGAGAATTTAAAAAAGATAAATTATGATACAGGGTTCTTTATCAGATCAGTTGATTAAATCTTGTTTAAGATCATCTTCAAAACGCTTATCATCGGGAACTACAAAACTTTCTTCACAATATAATTCATTTTGAGCCGGAGCCAATATTCTTCTGGAGCTGGTCCGGGCTGCGAAAAATTTCCAGCATCACATCTCCTCATAACTTCCAGCACTTAATGTACCCCGGCAATTAATATAAGCAGTCATGTACTCCAGAATATACGGCTATCTAACCAGCTATTTTGGATGATTCCTAATTTTGACAGCATCTGTTGGTTTTTCAGTGTTTATTTTGTTTAAAATAGGGGAGTGATTTTTTTGACGGTCACAGTAGAAACACTGCTGAGGGATAAATCTATGCAGGGCTGTAAAGTAATGGCCGGGGAACCCGGTCTGCAGAATGAAGTCACCTGGATTCATATAGGAGAAGTAGTAGATATGGGAGATTGGCTGGAAGGTGGAGAATTCCTTCTTTCCTGCATACACGGCCCTGGCGATGATAAAGATAAGCAGATTGAATTCCTGCGGGGACTTAACAAAGCTAATATATCAGCCCTGGGTATTGAAGTTGGTTACTATTTTGATACAATGCCCGATTACCTGATGGCTGAAGCCAATAAATTTAATTTGCCCCTTATACAGATACCGCCCGGCAGACCCTTTGTGGAAATAACTCAGGCTCTCCTGCCCAGAATCTCGGAAGCGCGGGAATCAGCCAGCGAAAAAGTCAGCGAGGAAAAAATCTCTTTGAAAAAAATGATTGAATCTGAATTACATGAAGCAATAATCCAGCAGAGATTTCAGGAAGCCATGGAACTTATAGACAATTTCTGTTATTCACTGTCCAATCTGAGGAAAAGTTCCCGGGGTGTGCGTTTCTATCTTCTGCAGGCACTGCAGGAAATTTTTACTTCATCTTTGGAGCTTAAAGCTGATATCATTAGAATTTACCGAAGTTATCTTGCCCTGTATAATAATTTGAAGCGTATTTCCAACCCCCAAAAATATCTTGACTATGCAGGGATAGCTCTTAAAGATATGATTTCACTGGTTCAGCTCAGCACAGAAGGCCAGTATAATCCTTATATTCAGCAGGCTTTCAAATATATGTTTAACAATTATGATGATCCCCGATTAAAAATATCGAATATTGCCGAAAAAATAGGAATTAGTTCTTCTCATTTGAATTATCTGTTCAGAACTGAGGCAAAATTACCTCCCAAAAAAGTTTTGACAAATATAAGAATCGAGGCTTCCATGCATTATCTCTACTATACTGATATGCCTCTAAAAAGCATAGCAGCCCGCACCGGATTTAGCAATACCAGCTATTTTAGCAGGGTATTTAAAAAGGAAGTTGGTCTGCCCCCCAGTGAATATCGAAAATTAATGAATTAATTCATGCTAAAACCACATCAGATTGTCAGTACAAAACTACATGTCAAACTTTAAATGCTTTATAAAATAATTCTTCTATCTCCTTTTTATCGGGTTTTACCGGATTTGACCGGGTGTTGACATTAGCGGCGGCTTTTTCGGTGAGTTTCGGAATATCTTCTTCTTTAATTTTTAAATATCCAGAAAAGTTTACCTTCTGATAAAACTCTTTTATAAAACCATCAATATCATTTTTATAATCTACCTGGGAAAAGAATTTATCAATTTTCTCTTTGCATTCCTCATAGTTAAATTTTAAAACATGAGGAAGCAGGACCGCATTTGTCAGTCCATGTTGATAATCATAGTAAGCAGATACCTGATGGGACATCCCGTGTAACAATCCCAGGCCTGCATTTTCCATAGCCAGACCAGCCAGCATGCTGGCCAGCATCACATTGGTTCTTGCTTCCAGGTCGCTGCTATCATTTATAACCAGAGGAAGATATTTTACTATCCTCTGCAGAGACAAAAGACATATATCTTCTATATAGGAATTTGCCTTTTCCGAAATATATGCTTCTAAAGCATGGGTGAAAGCATCGAGACCGGTCCAGAGGGTCAGCTTTTCAGGAAGACTTAAAGTCAATTCAGGATCTACCATTGCAAAACTGGGGGCCATTTTTTCTCCCCCTATACTAATTTTTTCCGGAATATCATGATCGGTTATGACCGCCCAGGAAGATACTTCACTTCCGGTGCCTGCTGTTGTGGGAACTGTTATTACAGGTAAACTGGGTTCCTGGCGTTTATCTGGATTTTCCAGAGCAAAAATATCTTCCTGCTGGTTGGTATACCATATCCCGGCAGCTTTAGCAGTATCTAAAACGCTGCCACCTCCTACAGCAATCAAAACTTCCGGTGAAAAATCTTTCGCAGCTTTCAAAGCACCTTCCACACTTTCTCTGTCAGGATTAGCATTCACCCCGTCATAAATAGCTGTTTTTATGTTTCTTTTCTCCAGAATATTTTCAACCCGATGGGGATGTCCGACACCAATTAAACCAGAATCAGTTATAATGAGGGCTCTCTCCCACTCTCTTTTATTTAATTCCTCCCCCAAATCTTCCAGTCTGCCCGCTCCAAACATAATTCCCGGCCTGCTGTTAAAAATTATGGGCACTATTTTCCCTCCTTTTATTTTCGATTGCTTTCTCACCAGATATGTAAAAAATTCGCCTTGCTAATTAAATATTTCACTACACATGATTGCACTACTATAAAGGCGATATTTCCAAGAGATCTAAGAAATGTTTCCGGGCATATCAAAAATACATTCAACTAAACTTCCAACTAAACTTCCTATAAAATTGCTGAAATGACTTTTTGCTGTGAAATAATATTTCGACTTTGGACAGTAAAAAGTTGATAGCTCAATTCTTGCCTTCCGACCGAAAAGCTAGATCCTTATTGCTGACCTGCTGGGGCAGGGAAAGTTCCTGTTCCAACAAATAAGCTGTCTGCAGAAGCTTTTCTTCCTGAAAATAATCAGCCATAAGATGGATGCCTATCGGTAAATTTTCTGAAGTAAACCCCACCGGCAGTGAAAGTGCCGGCATACCGGACAAATTTGCAGGCATAGTGAAGTTAGGTAAATTATAGGAAGCAGATTTTGTTTTTTCAGTCCCATGTTTTTGGGGCAGGCGAGGTGTGGTAGGAGTAATAATAATATCCAATTTCTGTAAAATTCGCGATAATTCCTTGATCAGCAGGGTTCTTAATCGACAGGCTTTTTTATAATAAAATTTATTTTTATGCACAAAACTGCCCAGCAAAAGTCTTCTTTTCACCTCATCCCCCAGCCTCCATGTCTTCTCAGGATTGAGACGGCTGGTCATGGAATCCTCTTCTAAACATATATTTAGTTCATCCCGATGATTAGCAGTCAAAATATCATATAATTCAGCATGAGCAATAATATAATACGCCGCTTTAGCTTTTTCTATAAGTGGCAGCTCCACTTTACTAAGCTGTATTCCCTGGTTATATAATATTTTAAGTGCATTTTCTACCTTTTTCCTTATCTTCGGTGCCACCAGCTTGTGTTCCAGACAGTTAGTAATTACTCCTATCCGCAAATTTTTAACTTTTTCCTGTATATTATCTTCTCCCAGATTGGCAAAAGATATATTTTTCGCCGAAACAGAGCTCCTAT
>CAYOFJ010000234.1:0-3626 GCA_964403065.1 uncultured Halanaerobiaceae bacterium
AACAGAAGCTTCTTTCACTCTTACTCCATTACCACTCTGGTAGAAAATTGTATTCTCCTTGATTTCCAGATTGCCGCTATCTTCAAGAATTATGCCAATTTCATTATCTTCTACTTTATTACGTTTGAAAGTTCCTGTTTCCTCAAAAAGACTCCCCACAATTTTCAAAGCATAGCTGTCAGTTTCTCCGGCGTTACTATCAAATAAATTATCATCGATCTTAATTTTCTCGCTTTCCGCAACTTTAACGCCATAATCATTATTTGCTATTTCCGAGTTTAAGATTTCTATATCACGGGAATCGTTAATATCTATACCAACTCCCCTGGTACGGTGAACTTTGCTATTTTCAAGAACAAATTTTTCCATGCCATTTATATTCATTCCCTGTTGATTTCTATGAAATTCGCTATCCCCCAAAATTTCCAGGATACTGTCAACGGCATTTAAGCCTTCATAATCGTTTTCATTAACTTCAGTATCATCCAGAATAATTGTTGCAGAGTCTGCTTTTATGCCATGATCATTATCTCTTATTTCTGCTCCATCAAGACTGGCTTCTCCAGTATTAATATTTAGGCCAGTTTCATTATCTCTGAACACATCCTTCTTTATATCTAAAATACTATCTTCGTCAGCACTTAAACCAATTTCATTATCCCTCACTAAATTATCTTCAAGCTCTAAAGAACTATTTTTAACAGAAACGCCCGTTGAACCCTCATTTCCTGTTATTTCATTCTGATCCAGCCTGACATTCTCACTGTTGCTCACACTAATACCGTGGCCATCAGGAACGACAATGTCTCTAACAGTAATATCGTCAGCCATAATTTCTATGCCTTTCACTTCTATAATATTTTCACTTTCATGTGATATTATATTAAGGCCAGGTATATTAATTTCCACGCCAGTATATGAGCCGGGATAGATCTTAACAGTATCTCCGGGAGCTGCCTCTTGCTCAATTTTATTCTTCAGTTCATCCCCCTCAGCATAAAAAACTTCATGTTTCCGGGTAGCATTGAAACTTAAAGTAGTACCATCGTCTTCGGAAGCCACTTCTCTTATTTTTGGATAAAATACCCTGTTATCATGAGCTGGACTGATTTCATTTTCTCCTCTTAATCCTGTGATGGTGGCACTAGCAATACCTTCATCTTCTTCAAAATCAAACTCTTCTATCACTTCTTCATCAACTTTAACTCTAAGATCATCCAGATCATCCTCTTTCAGGCCAGTTATTTCCACCGTGATATCATAATCTTCCACAATATCTCTGGGATCACATCCCGACAAAAGAACAGCGGCTGCCAGAAAAAAGATTACAAGCATTACTATCCGGGTTTTTAGAGTCCTTTTACTTCCAATAAAATCATGAGCAGACAATTTAAACACCCCCAAAATTTTTTGTGTCGTATCTTCAAAATTTATATTATTTGTTAATTCAATATAATTATATCACTTCTGAAGCAAAAAAGTAAGAATCTCTTGAAGAAAAAGTGATTGTAATTGAATCTTCCCCCTCGACATAAATGAGCTTCTCCTCAATCCATAAGTAAATATGTAAAATCGACAACTGTTACAATATAGAATGATATAATTTCTTTTAATTATATCATGATTATACCGAAACAATATCAGAAAATACAGAACTTGAGGCAAAATCTATTTTAAATTGTTAAAATGGGCTTTAAAATACTTATGACTCAACTTTCGGAAATGAATAATTAGCATAAGCCTTGAAATGATAGTATTCTTGGGCAAAAAATTACCCTAAAAACATAAAAAGCACTCCTCCCTATGGTATAATAGTAATAGAGCTCTTCCCCTAAATACCAATAAGGAGGAATGCTTTGTGAATACTATTATACCACATAGGGATTACGATGCCAAGCAAATTAACTCTCGGATTTCTGCTTTCTTTAAAAAAGTTTATTTGGCCAGACTCTTAAGAAAAGCCAATATAAGAAAACTCAAGGGTTTTTCCTGTCTTGTTGTCTTTCAATTTATTTTCCAGTTAATTTTCACGGGCAAAAACTTCTATCAATTGTTAGAGTCCGATAATTTCTCTCCTCCTTTTGCCAAAGATGTGGTTTATGATTTTTTGAATTCAGTGAGTTACAATTGGAGAAAATTCCTGCTTCTTTTGAGCTCAAAGATTATTAAATCCAGACTCTATCCCCTAACATCTGAGGATAGAGTAAATGTGCTCATTTTTGATGATTCCCTTTATAGCAGGGCTCGCAGCAAAGCAGTTGAGCTTTTAGCCCGAGTGCATGATCATTCCCGGGGCAAATATGTGAAAGGCTTTAGGCTTTTGACAATGGGCTGGTCTGATGGCAATAGTTTTATTCCTGTGGCTTTCTCTTTGCTCAGCTCCAAAAAGGAAAAGAATAGGATCAACGATATCGATGAAGATATTGATAAAAGGACCAATGGCTATAAAAGACGCCAGGAAGCTTTAAAGAAAGCTACAGAGGTAATGTTTGATCTTTTGGAAGGAGCAATTAAGTATTGTCTGCCTGTGGATTATGTCCTGTTTGACAGCTGGTTTGCCTACCCCAGCATAATCAAGAAAGTATTCAGCTATGAAATTGACGTTGTATGCCGCCTTAAATCAATGTATAGAGTCTATTATGATTATAAGGGGAGAAAATTGAATCTGGACCACCTTTATCAGGCTATCAGCAAAAAACAAAGCAAAGGACGCATTATTGCCTCAGTTATAGTTGGTTTGGGCACCGATGAAAATGATAATGAAGTCAAAGCTAAAATAGTATTTGTCAGAGATGATAATGATAAAAACAACTGGGTAGCACTGTTATCTACAGATACCTCCCTTGAAGCAGAAGAAATCATCAGAATTTATGGGAAACGCTGGGATATCGAAGTGTTCTTCAAAATGAACAAGCAATATCTGCGATTATCTGAAGAATTTCAGGGCAGAAGCTATGATATGATGTTTGCTCATACCACTATTGTGTTTACCAGATACATTCTTTTAGCTTTGGAAAACAGAAAAACTAAAGATTCCAGGACATTTGGCGGGATCTTCTTCGACTTTTGCGATGAAATGGAGGATATTCGCTTTGCAAAAGCCCTGCTTTTGATAATAGATCTAATAAAAGAAACCGTAAATGAACTTATGGAAGTCTCAGAAGAAAAAGTGAATGACATGCTCGACTACTTTATTGACCAACTTCCCGGTCATATCAAGAAATCTCTCGGAATTTTGGCCTCCGAAAGTTGAGTATCGAAGTTTCAGCTTCTTCGGATTCTTGAACATTTCCTTTCCATTCAACAAATTCATAATTATCATCGGGTATTGCTTCTATGTCAGCAATTGATCCTTTTTCATATTCATAAGTATTAGGTTCTGGATCAGTGGTTCCTTCACCATAAACCTCAATTGTCAATTCATACATATTCGGTTCTTGATCCTCTCCATTTGTATCATCCAAATCATCCAACTCACATGCTGATAGAGAAATAGTTACACTGATTGCCAGAACAAAAACACCTATAATCTTAATCTTTTTCGAAATCACATGGATACCCCCATATCATGAGTGTGGTATGTAAAATAATGCTTATATTATAGTTCAATATTCTGCCTGGCAATC
>CAYOFJ010000235.1:0-3619 GCA_964403065.1 uncultured Halanaerobiaceae bacterium
GAGAAGAAGAGGAGATAACATATCTTACTTTTTTCTTAAAGCATCTGGATATTAAATTTTTTTTGCTCATCTGCTTATAGTTTGGCAGTGCAAAACTCTTCAGAGAATTTTATATCAGTCAATATTTTCTCCCCGTCATCGTCGGGGACAATTAAAGGGGTGAAATTAATGAATTTTTTCAAAAAATTGGGCCTTATTTTACTCATTACCTGTCTTGGTTTAGTTTTTATAACCGGGGAAGCTGCTGCTGAGAATGAAAGTCTTAATATAGCAATTTTGGGCAGGGCCCAGACGCTTGACCCCGCTCATTTACAGAGATCAGTTTCGGAGTGGCCGGTAATGAATTCTATATTCAATGGCCTGGTAAGATATGAACCGGGCTCTTTTGATATAGAACCTGATCTGGCTACAGACTGGGAAATATCGGAAGACAGACGCGAAATCACCTTTGATTTAAGAGAGGGAGTGGAGTTCCATAATGATTATGGAGAATTGACAGCTGAAGATGTAAAATTTAGTTTTGAGCGGATTATTGATCCAGATGATCCCACCCCGGAGGCTGAATCATTTGCCAAACTGGAAAGAGTAGAGATTATAGATGATTATACCGTCAAGTTAATTTTAGAAGAGCCTATGGGCCGGTTATTTTCTTCCACTCTTCCTTACAATGCTGGACTTATTATCAGCAAAGAGGCTGTGGAAGAGATGGGTAGAGAGGAATTTGCTTATAATCCTATAGGCACCGGACCATATCAATTTTCAGAATGGGATGTAGATGAAAATATTCATTTAGAGAAAAACGATGATTACTGGGATGAAAATGAAATGCCAGTTTATAATCAGGTGCAGTTTTCTCCCATGGAAGACCCTACAGCTCAGGAATTAGCTTTACAGGCCGGTGATATAGATATTGGCGAGGTTACTCCTGATAATTTGCAGATGTTCGAAGAGGAAGAAGATTTTGTGGTAGAAACCTTTCCAGACCTTGCCCATGAATATGTAGCTTTTAATACAGCACGATATCCGCTGGAAAATGAGCAATTAAGAGAAGCTCTTCGATATATTATTGATCCCGAGGAATTGATAGAAGGAGCATATGCGGGAATACCTGAAAGGGCTTATTCCCCTCTTAATGAAGATATGATTGGTTACTGGGAAGCCCCTTCTTATGATTTAGAAGACGTAGGAGAAGATTATGTATGGGAACTGCTGGCAGAAGCAGGTTATCCTGAAGGAGAAGGGTTAGAACTGGAATACGTCGATATAACAGAAGGAGCTCGCAGATTAATTGGCACAGTGCTGCAGGATCAGCTGTCAAAATTCAATATCCACCTGGATGTAGAAATTATGGAAGTGGGACCTAGAATTGAAAGATGGCAGGAGGGCAGTTTCGATGTCACCTATTCCCGCTTTGGTGATACTACAGACCCGGGGTACAATCTTCAGTGGTATATTACAGATCAAATAGGTGATTGGAATATATTTCACTGGTCAAATGAAGAATATGATAGGCTATGGAGTGAAGCCGAGATCACTATTGATGTGGAAGAACGCGCTGAAAAATACGTTGAAATGCAAAAACTTATGCATGAAGATTCTATAGGTGTCTGGGTTACTCACGGGGTAAAAACCCCGGCCTGGCAGGAGGGAATACAGCCTACATTTTTACCTGACGGTACTATCCTGTCCTGGCTGGTCGAATAAAAATTAACAATCCGGACTTTATAAAGCCCGGAAGAAACGGGAGAGTAACCCTGATTTTATATTATATATAATCCCGGGCCGGACCAGCCGGCCCGGATTAAATTTTCTGGGGGAATTGACTAATGTTTTTGTATTTAGCAAAGAGGCTGGCCTGGATTATCCCTACTATGCTAGCGGTACTATTTTTATTGTTTAGTTTAACCTATCTTCTTCCGGGAGAGCCGGCTGATATAATTCTGGGTCCCAGAGCCACAGAGGGTATGGTAGAAGAATTAAGAGAAGAATTAGGGCTCGATAGACCCTGGTATGAAAGTTATTTACTCTATCTGGGGCAGGTTATGCGGGGTGATCTTGGCTCTTCTGTGCAGAGGGAAGGACAGGTGACAAATATAGTTTTACAGGTTCTGCCTCATACGTTAATTTTAACTTTTTGTGGAATGGGATTGGCTGTAATTAATGGATTAATAATAGGACTTTTGGCAGCAAATTATAATGGGAGCTGGCTTGATAGATTTTTAACTCTGCTATCTTTTATTACTGCTTCTACTCCTACTTATGTAGCGGCAGTTTTATTATTGCTTTTCTTTGCAGTGCGCTGGAATCTGCTGCCTGCCATGGGAGCAGGGGGACCTGGTATTTTAAACTATATTCATCATTTGATTGGGCCGGCTTTAGCTTTATCAGTAGGCTGGACCGGTTATATTGGTAGACTGACCAGAAGTTCTATGCTGGAAACTTTGAATTCAGATTATATTGAAACTGAAAAATCATTTGGTTTGCCGCGCTCATATATAATTTATAAATATGCTTTAAAGAATGCTATCAAACCAATAGTGGCAGTAGTCGGTTTGGGAGTGGGAAGACTGCTGGGAGGGGCACTTTTTGTTGAAATTATATTTTCCCGTCCGGGATTAGGCCGATTGATAGTTAATGGTGTTTACGAGAGAGATTTGCCTCTTATCAGGGGCGGAGTTCTTATAGCAGCATTATTATTTGTGCTGGCTAATCTGCTGGCGGATTTATCTTATGCGTATTTTGATCCCAGGATAAAACAGGAATAAAACAGGAGGACTTGGGCATGTTTTCCAGCCAGAGATTTTTTCGTGTGAAGAAGAAATTCTTTAGAATTGTAAATGATATGAAAAGAGATATAAAAACATATATCGGAGGCATAATAATTTTAATTATTCTATTTTCGGCTCTTTTTGCTCCCTTGATCGCTCCGCACAACCCTTATGAAACCAATGTAATGAACAGATTGGAAGGGCCGAGTCTTACATATCCCCTGGGAACTGATAGTGTTGGTCGTGATCTTTTAAGCCGGTTAATTTTTGCTGCCCGTCCGGCTGTATATGTTTCTTTTGGGGGGTTATTTATTTCCATTTTTATAGGCATGGTATTAGGAACAATTGCAGCATATAGAGGGGGAATAATTGAAAATCTTATAATATTTATTTTTGATGTAATTAGAGCCTTTCCACCTATTATATTAATTCTGGTGCTGCTGGCTGTTACAGGGCCTTCATTATTAAATGTAATTATAATACTGGGAATAACCATAATGCCCCGCTATGGAAGGGTGATAAGGGCGGAAACCCTTTCTGAAAAAGAAGAAAATTATGTAGAGGCTGCCCGAACTTTAGGTGCAGATTCCTCCCGAATAATTTTCAAACATATTGTTCCTAATATTTTTGCTTCTGTTTTGGTTTTGGGTGGGATGGATATGGCTACTATGATTATGTGGGAAGCTGGCCTGTCATTTTTAGGTCTGGGATTGCAGCCTCCTCGAAGCAGCTGGGGCATTATGCTGCAGGATGGATATCAGTATGTACAGGCCGCTCCTCATATGATAGTATGGCCTGCTATGGCTATAATTATCACCATGCTGGGATTTTCTCTTTTTGCAGAAAGCCTG
>CAYOFJ010000236.1:0-3611 GCA_964403065.1 uncultured Halanaerobiaceae bacterium
CACCCACCCTATCATCTTCAGTAATTTCACCATCATCTACAAAGCCATTCCAGGGTCCTACACTTTCAACCCTATCAACAACTCTTCTAACAATATCAGCAAAACGCCTTCCTTCTGCTGCTGAACACCAGGTGAAATTAAGCCTTTCTGGCTCTATACCAGCAAACTCCAGCATTTCTTTTAACATGGTAAATCGACGGCGGGCATAATAATTTCCGTCTATATAATGACAATCACCGGGATGACATCCGGAAACAAGAATTCCATCCGCCCCTTTTTCCAGAGTTTTTATTACCAGCAGAGGATTTAGCCGGCCGGTGCAGGGAATTCTTACAGCTCTAATATTGGAGGGATACTGCAATCTGCTGCTTCCGGCCAGGTCTGCTGCTGCATAACTACACCAATTACACAAAAATGCAACTATCTTGGGCTCAAATTGCTCATCATTCTTTTCTTCTTCTGTCGCTTTCACTTCCTGTGCTTTTGCCTCCATTTACATCCCTCCTGTCTCAACCGGTTCTTCAGTTTCCGATTCCTCAGCTAATAGGGCATCTATTTCATCAAGCAATTTAGAATTTGTAAACCCTTTCAAATCAACTGCATGTGGGCGGCAGACTCCAGTACAGTTACCACAGCCCTTGCAGAGAACATCATTAACTTCAGCCACTTCCTCTTTTTGATTAACCTCTATAGCGCTGTAAACACAGACCCTTTCACAATCTCCACAGGCTATACATAGCTCTTCATCTACTTCGGCCACCATGGCTTCTGTCAGCAGATATTCGCGAGCAAGTATAGAAGCAGCTCTGCCGGCAGCAGCCCGGCTCTGAGAAATAGACTCACTTAAGTTTTTAGGACCATGAGCCAGTCCTGTCAGAAATATACCATCTGTAGCCGAATCAACAGGCCGCAGTTTTACATGAGCTTCCAGGAAGAAATCATCTTCATTTAAAGGAGTTTTCAGCATCTGACTGATCTCTAGATTATCTTCCTGAGGTTTTATGGCCGGAGCCAGAACCAGAAGATCCGCCTCATCTTCAATCTGGCGATCGGTGAGAGGTTCATTATAACTCAATTTTATTCCTTCCTGAGCTGCTTCTACTTCCGGTTTATCTTCTTTAGTAAAGCGGCTAAAGTTAATACCCAGATCTCTAGCCTGACGATAAAGATCTTCATAATAACCATAACTTCTCATTTCCCTGTATAGTATGGTTATTTCAGCATCAGGATTTCTCTCTTTAATATGAATAGCATTACGCAGAGCCTGACTGCAGCAAATTCGACTGCAGTAAGGTCGGTCATCCTCTCTGGACCCAACACATTGAATCATATAAATATTTTCGGCTTCGGGCAGACCGTCCTGCATTTCTTCTTCTAATTCCAGCTGAGTTATGACCCGATCACTCACATTATAATCATATTCCTCAGGACTGTGTTCCTGTCCTCCTGTAGCTACAACTACGGTTCCCCCTTCAATTTCAACTAAATCATCTTCACTTTCGCCCGCTGCCTCCTGAGGGATTGGAGGTTTTAATTCCAGCTGAAAGTTGCCCACAAAACCTGAAATGTCCTTGAGCTCATAGCCGAGGTAAGTATCTATCAGTTCATGTTCTCTTACCTCCCGTTTTAATTTATCCAGGTGGGGCTGTACCGGTCTGTCCTGTAATGAATGTTTCAATTCGTTGGCATGACCGCCAAGTTCCCTTTCTTTTTCTACCAGCGAAACCGGAAAACCCAGTTTGGCCAGCTCTAAAGCCGAAGTCATACCGGAAACTCCTCCACCAATAATCAAGCCGCGGGTGATATTATCCACTTCACCCCGCTGCAGGGGCAGAGCATTTTTGATAGAAGAAACAGTACCGCGAATTAATTCAACGGCTTTCCAGGTTGCTTTCTCCGGCTCTTCCTTGTGCACCCAGGAACCCTGGTCTCGAATGTTGGTCATCTCCATTAAATAGGGGTTTAACCCACTTCTCTCTACAGCATCACGGAATAAAGGTTCATGGGTCCTGGGAGTACAGGAAGCTATTACCACTCTATTAAGATCATGCTCCTCTATCCGATCAGCAATGAGATCCTGACTGTCAGAGGAACAGAGATAGACGACATCTTCTGAATGTTCAACAAAAGGTATTTCACCAGCTTTCTCTGCCACTTCTTCTACATCTATCACTCCTGCAATATTGGTACCACAGTGACATACGAATACTCCTACCCGGGTTCTTTCATTTTCTACTATCCTATCTTCCTTGACTTTTGCTTCTTCAAAACCCAGGTCTTTAACATCCAGCACTGCGTGACGGGCAGCCAGTGCAGCCGACCCGCTGGCCCCCATTACTGATTCAGGTATATCTTTGGGACCGTTAACAACACCACAGGTATAAACACCCTCACGACTGGTAGCCAGAGGATCAAATTCATCATTGGCGGCAAAACCATATTTATTGGTACGAACATTTAAATTCTGCAGCTGATTTTTCATTTTATCTGTCGGGGCCATACCGCTGGCCAGAACAACCATATCGTATTCCGGATCCGTAAAGCCATCATCACCCTCTGTAACCTTCAGCCTTACATCACCGGGGTTACTACCTTCTTCTATTTCAGCCACCCGGGAACGAATAAAATTGATTCCCTCAGTATCTTCTGCGCGATTGTAGTATCTCTCAAAACCTTTACCATGAGACCTTATATCCATGTAATAAAGATCAACATCAATATTGTCTCTGTGTTCCCGGCTGATGAAAGCATGTTTGAGTGAGTACATACAACAGACCGAAGAACAGTAATTATGGTCACTGCGCCTGTCGCGCGAACCCGAACAATGGATAAAGGCAATTCTTTCCGCCTCTTCCCCATCAGAGGGGCGGACTATATGACCATCGGTAGGTCCGGCAGCATTCAAAATTCGTTCATACTCCAGGCTGGTAACCACATTGGGATGATCTCCATAACGGTATTCATCTACGACATCACCGGAAAATGCTTCATAACCAGCCGCAAAAACTATGGAGGCTGCTTTTACGGTAAATCTTCTTTCTTTTTGTTCATAATCAACAGCATCAAAATTACATACTTTTTCACAAACCCCACATTTATCTTCCTGAATTTTGCGGCAATTTTCACCATCAATAACAGCTACATTGGGAACTGATTGAGGTCGATAGCGGTGAATTGCCCCGTATTCATCCATTCCCACATTATATTCATCCTGTACTGTTACCGGACATTTATCAAAACAGTCACCACAACCGGTACACTTTTCTTCATCAACATAACGGGGCTTCTTTTTCATCTTGACCTGAAAATCTCCCGGGTCACCGGTGAGATTTACAACTTCTGTCATGGTATAGGTAGTCACATTTTCATGGGTATAACAGTCTGTGATTTTGGGAGCAAGAATACAGGTGGAACAATCATTGGTGGGAAAAGTTTTATCGAGCTGAGCCATTCTACCACCAAGACTGGGACCACTCTCTACCAGATAAACAGGTACTCCCATCTCAGCCAGATCTGTTGCGGCCTGAATTCCAGCAATTCCGCCACCAACAACTATTACAGGATCAGGCATATTTATTCACCACCAGTTTCTTCCAGAGTATAATCACTTA
>CAYOFJ010000237.1:0-3587 GCA_964403065.1 uncultured Halanaerobiaceae bacterium
TTACTCTATTTAAATAAATGTTTCGAAATAAAAGATTTTCCAGATTATCAGCCAGGTCTTCTTCTCCCAGCCATTCAGCCAACCAACTATAATTTGCAGGTCTGCCCTCTAACTCACTTACTACAATATCATAGATTATCATCAACAATTTTTTCAACACCAAATTTTCTTTTATATTAAAATCCTTATCTGTTTCTTCACAGACAAATAGGGTCTCATCTGCGTAATTCTGTTTGCATCTTTCTTTTATAGTATCCTGCCAGTTCACCCTGCCTCTAACTTCATTTTTAAAATTTCTGTTAGTTTTGTCAGTGGAAGTTTTTATTTTTCTAATTCTTTTGGGAAGTTTTCTTACAAACTGCACAACATCATCTTTCAGTATAAAGTGAACCCTCAAAAGCTCATTTAAACTCCCAATATTTAAATTCATTTTTTGTAGGAAAGATTTCGTATTTATTTTTCTTCCCTCTTTTAAATAAACCACCAATTCCTCTGCTATTTCTTCAACAAATTTTTTCTGTACAATTTTTTCAGAAGACATATTTTAATCGCTCTCCAGCTGGAAGTAATCTTCAGCAAATTCCCATATCTCTCTTACATCATCATCTGAAATTGCAGACACTTCCGCCAGGTCATCTTTAAAAGATTTTAATTCATCCTTTCTTTTGCCTTCAAATTGGGGGAGTACAAAGGTTATAATTGCTGAAGAGTAATCTTTTTCATTATCTATAAGATACTCAATTATGTCTTTAATTATAGCAGGTCCAATTTTGCGAACCTCATTTATTTTGCTCCATAATTCAGCAATCTGACTTAGGTTTACCTTTTTTTCAATATCCCAGCACTCAATATATTTATCCAGCAAATCTTCATCTATATCTTTAGGAACTGATACCGGAATGAATGCAAATCTTCTCATAAAAGCATAGCTCATTTCATATAATGAAGTTTTATCAAAGGTATTCATTGTCGCAACTATTCTCCAGTCTTCAGGTATGACATAGGTGTGCTCAGTAGGTTTGATTTTCTCATTTTCTTGAGGTTTAATTCTTATATTTTTCCCATTTTCAGATTTGAAACTCAAAGTAATGGGGTCGCCAGTAAGAGCGGAGAATAGAGAACCAAAAGCTTTATCTATATCGGCACGGTTTATCTCATCAATTACGAGCCAGAAATTTCGAGGGTTATTTTCTTCGTCTTTAAAGCACTCTAAAAAGACACCGCTAGAAAAGCTTAATTTTCCTTCCCTGTCAGGTTTATAACCACCTATTGTATCAAAAGTTGACCAATCAGAGGTTGCTGTAACCATCTCATAATTATTTCCAACATAATTTTCCACTATTTCTTTTGCTAATTTTGACTTCCCTGTCCCTGGAGGTCCTGTAAGTATTATATGCTTGCCATTTTTCAGGCTGGTTTTTAGCCTTTGAAATAATCTTTCTTCATCCTCAAAATATAGTTTTTCTTGCTCTAAATTTATATCAAAGTCTACTCCGGGAATCTCAACTTCCATGATAGGTGTAACATTTTCTAAGGATAAAATCCTGTTAAATTCAGTTTCATCTATTTCAAATAAAGTTCCTTGAGCATTAATTTTAATTGGCTTTGTTTGCTTTAACTCATCATCATCCACCAATGTTTGCCAAGATATTGGTCCAATATCCTCTATATGTTTTATTGTTATACCTTTACTCATTTCTCCCTTTTTCTTTTCTTTATGCAAGCCTTTCTGTATCTCACCTGTAGCAGTTATTGCTCGAATAGGAGAAGTTTCATAAAACAAAACCTTGTCGCCATTTTCTGCCTTTTCAAATGCTGATGATTGCACCCTGCTTGTACCGTCATCATTCGTGCTACGATAGAAAACTTCTTTTCCATGTCTAATTTCATCAACACTCCATCTTTTGGGATTAGCAGTAACCCAGAAATAATTCTTTTTTCTCCCATCATCTTCTTTCTTTAAAATTTGATTTTCTATAATATCAATATATTCAGGGTCATCAATTTCGAATAGAGTATATCTGTGGCTTAATATATTATAAAATTCTTCCCCGTATTCAGCTGCATCTTTGGGTTTATCTAAAAGCCACTCAACATCTCTTTTATTTTTATAATGTTCTTCTTCGGGATTGAAATGCCACTCACCAGTAACTTCTGCAACATTGAGGATTTTACCATTCCCGTAAATGACAACGATATCACCTGTGCTCATTTCTTCAATAAAATGCTTGAACTGAGTTTTTATGTGGTTGGTATTTCTATTTGGATATTTCGCTTCAATCTGTTTCTCCAAAGCTCCTTTTTCATAATTTAATTTTGGCCAACCAATTGCAATATAATTTCTTTCATAAAAATCATCCCACTGTTCGGCCCTTTCCCCTGGAATCATTCTCCAATAGGTCACGGGTTCATCTTTTTCATCTTGGGATAAATTTTCGCTTATTTCATTTTCAAGTTCATTTGAAACTTTCTCTTTTTCGCTGTCTTCAATGATGTTACTCCAATATTTATCAATAACCCTATAATTTTTAAAATCAAAATTTTTGTTCCTAAACTCCTTAATCCTCCTGACATTATCAGAGTAATTAGAAATATTAAAAGGGGTTTCTAATTCAAAATCAAATATATCAGAAATTATATTATAAGTTTCTTTTCCTTTAGAATTTAACACAGGGAAAACACGAGGTCTAAGACAATGTAGAATCTGAGATAAAGAACCAAGGCCAAAATTATATATATTCTCTACGGAATAATCTTTGATATAGTTTTCAAGCTTATTTATACATTTATCTTCATTATCAGTTTTATAAACCTCAAAAAATAATTCAATTAAATTAGCAACTTCATCTTGAGAAGGTTTGCCATCTCCTTTTTTGAAAGTATGAAAAGCTGCCCCAAACATACCTATATTTGAATTATCATGGAAATATTTACCCTCACTACTTTCTTTTTGTACTTTATCTATTAGTTCAGCTAAATCATCTTTATCATCTTTTTCTAAATTGCTATTTCTTATTTTCTCTTTTTTCCTATCATAGCCTGAAGCCCATGTGCCTAAAGTCATCGAAAAAAGCATATCTAAATCTTTATAATCCAATTTTTCTTTTTCTGTCTGAGCAAGTTTTTTTAATGTTTCCTGCACTAACTTATAACTTCCATCATACTCATGAGGATTTATTTCCTCACCTTTTTCCAGCATGGTTAAAAAATCTTCTTTATTCAAAACTATCACTCCTCCAAAACTTTCACAAAGATAAAAATTATAATTACAGTTATTCTCCAAATAAAACTCCCAGTTTAAAAATCTAACCTTCTCCCATTCACCCTAAGCCATTCTCGTCGTTCTTCATAATCAGGGATTATAGCTTCAACAGTCTTCCAAAAATCCTTGGAATGATTGGGATGTTTCAGGTGGGTAAGCTCATGAACAATAACGTAGTCCACCATAGTCATTGGCGCCATGATTATTTTCCAGTTGAAATTGAGGTTGTTTTTACTGCTGCAGCTGCCCCATCTTTTTTTCTGTTTTTTCACTTTGACCTTATTCGGCTCCACGCCCAGCTTAATCTTATACTTGTCTACTCTCT
>CAYOFJ010000238.1:0-3559 GCA_964403065.1 uncultured Halanaerobiaceae bacterium
CTTCCCAGCCGCGCAAAGTCAACTGAGTCGATACCCCCCTTGATACTTCAACAGCTTCTCTGGAAGCTCTTAAAATTCCATCTTGATATTCTTCAGGAAGATCAGTGAACCAATCATCATTTACTACCCAGGTTAAAGTATTAAAAATATGCTTGGACCAAGTAGTGTAATCTGTCTGCTCCCAAAACTCCATAGCAGCGTTTAAACCTGGTGCATTAAACTGTCCATCAGCAACTCCTGTTTCTAAAGCTGTAGGAACTTCTCCCCATTCTATCGGCACTGCTTCGGCTCCCATGCCTTCAATTATTGCAATATGGGCGGGATTTTCTTCTACCCTGATGATTAATCCTTCCATGTCTTCAGGGGTTCTGATGAGTCTTTCTTCATTCGTGAACGCTACAAATCCTCCACCATCATCAAAGGTACCAAGATATCTTAAGCCTGTTTCCTGCCTCATATCATCCATAAAATCTGCAAACCAATCACTGTCAAAAAATCCCCATGCCGTCGGATAATCAGGAAATAGAAAGGGAGTAGTCATAATTTGATAAGGCTCATAAAAAGAGGACATTGCTCCCGAAGAAAGAACTGATGACTGTACTGCTACTCCATGTTGCGCTTCTTCTGTAACTTCAACCTCAGTCCCTAAAGTTGCTCCTCCATGAACTTCCACATTGACATTTCCGTCAGTATAAAGATCAACTAGCTCAGAAAACCTTATTAAAGCAGGATGCACTTCATTGTTTTCTAAGTCAACAGGAAAATGATGTCCTATAACCATTTCATATTCTGCCTCAGCGTGAACCGGAAGAGAAGCAAAGGCCATAATCAACAGGACAACTAGGGAGATCTTAAGAATTTTCATTTTAGGCCCTCCTGTTTAGGATTTTGTTTCATATTTTCTTAACTTTATAATTTTCAATTCCTTTTTATAATATTTTTCTGACAAGATCTTCGTCGATGTTTCCACCGGTAATTATACAAACTACAGAGCCATCAACTTTCTCAAAATTCACTTTATCTAATGAAGCTACAGCAGCTGTTCCAGCTAATTCGGTCATTAGCTTAACTTTAAATAAAAGATATTTAAAAGTTTCTTTCATTTCTTTCTCTGATACAGTTTTAATATCTTTAACTTGCCTTTTCACAATTTTAAAAGTTATTTCTCCAGGTTTAGCCACCTTTATTCCATCTGCCATAGTTTCAATATTTTCTAAGCTTGTTATATTACCTTTTTCAATAGATTTTTTCATAGACTCAACGCCTTGTGCCTCGGCTCCATAGATGACTGTTTCAGGAGATAAAACTTCCCTTGCTATACTTATTCCTGAAATACCCCCCCCACCACCAATAGGAGATATAACAATGTTAGGGTGATAAACCTGGTTAAAAACTTCATATCCTAAAGTCGAATTTCCTAAAATTATTTCTTCATCATCAAAACTGGGAATATATATTTTGCCTTGAGTTTTAGCAGTAGATTTGGCAAACATCACTGCTTCATCATATGTATGACCTTTTATATTAATTTTAGCACCATAGGATTTAATTTTATTTATTTTAGTTTGAGGAGTACCGGTAGGAACAAATATTTCAGCATCAGCACCATTTAATTTTGAAGCTAAAGATAAACCCAAACCATGATTACCTGAAGAAGCAGTAACAAGACCTTTAGATAATTCATTGCTTTCCATTTGAGATAATTTATAAGTATTACCCCTGATTTTAAAAGCTCCAGTTTTTTGCAGGTTTTCTAGTTTTAAATATATTTTACAACCATATTTATTGCTTAGACTTTCTGAAAGTATACAGGGAGTTTCGTAAATTTTATTCCTGACTTTGTTATAAATGTCTTTTAAATCGTGTTCACTTAATTGGAATTGATTATGATTTATCAACTCACTCACTCCAAAAAATAAATATAAAATTTTATTCAAGAGTTATAATATAATCAATTTTGAATTTAAATGAAATAATAGCTTATTTCCTAATATTAAAATAATTTAGAGATTCAACATAGATTTAGCTTTCTTTCCTGCGATTAATAATATTCCTCAACTATTTTATGACCTACAATTTAAAATTTAGGAGGGGTCAAAGTCAAATAAAAGAAACATTTCTTTTCGCCAATATTTACAAAACGATGTGGTATTGAACTATCAAAGTGCAAAGAATCTTGTTTTTTTAGCAAATATTTTTCGGAAGAAAGTTCAATTTGCAACTCCCCGTTGAGAACTAAAACACATTCTTCTCCTTTATGAGTTTGTAAATTTTTAGAAGAATATGCTCCTGGCTTAATCACCCCTTTCATCATTCCGATTTTATTGTCTGGATTAGAAGAAATAATTTCATAAAAAAGACCGGTTTTCGGCATATCAACTACTTTTCTGTCATTTTTTCTAGTTAATTCTTTTTGAGTATTATTATCTAGTAAAAAATGAAAAACATGAATATTTAAAGCTTGAGCAATATCCCTTAATGCATCTATAGAAGGGGTGATTTTATTATTTTCTACTTGACTAATATAACTAGTTGATAAAGAAGTTTTTTTAGATAATTGATTTAAAGTTAAATCATTTTTAACTCTATAATATTTTACTTTATCCCCAATGATAGTATCCCACCTAAAAATTTAATAATAATAATAATATTCAATATAATATTTACTATAACTTAAAATATATCTATTTTTTTTATATTTATCATAATTAAAGTTCTATAAGAAGAAAATAAGTCCTTCATTAATCACGATTATAAATTTTCAGTATTTTTTGTACTATATAAATATACAGGCAATAGTGAAGCAGTCTATTATGTTTTTATTTAATTGCCTATATTACTGCAAAAAAGTAAAATAAAAATATTTTAACATTTAACATTATTGTTAAAGTAAAAGACTCTTGAAATCTATGTCATTATTATAATAATTCAAAAAAATAAAAGTGTCATTTATTTTAAGAAAAATGATATCAAAATTAAGCAAGATAGATTAGAATATAATATATTATTCTATAAAAAAGAGCATTTAATCATTTTTTATCGAATTTGAAGGCAAAATACAGCATTTAATTTGCTTGCATAATTGTCCTTGCCTCTAAAAACTTGTCCAACATTTATAGGGAGAGTTACACAATAAGTCAAAAATTTCTTCTCTTAGGCGCTGTCAAATAACTCTATAATGATAGATAAGAGAATAAAATTTTTCACAAAGTTAAGAAGGAGATTAATTTTAGGTACAGAATTTAATATTTAGAAGTATTATGTTTCAACAAACATAATTTTTATGGTTCTTATGCTGCTCTTAACATAATACAGATATTAAGGGGTATCCTCATGTCAAATTTTAGTATTAAAGCAAAAATCGCTGTTTCTATGTTTCTGGTGGCTCTGGCTTTACTTGTTTTTATAGGGGCTGCAGGAAATTTACAGGTGGGAGCAGAATCTCTAACACTGGCCACCACTACCAGCACTGAGGATTCGGGACTGCTGGGTGAGCTTCTGCCGGTCTTTGAGGAGAGAACAGGCTATGATATCGATGTGATAGCGGTGGGAACCGGTC
>CAYOFJ010000239.1:0-3550 GCA_964403065.1 uncultured Halanaerobiaceae bacterium
AAATGCTGCTTTGGAACTTCTTAATAAAATTGATGAAAGCATTTCTCAGCTTAGTACATTCCCATATAAAGGAACTACTCCTGATGATGAGAACTTACAAACAAAAAATTATCGAATGTTAGTTATTGAAAGCTACCTTATATTCTATGTAGTCAATGAAAATGAAAACGAGGTTGAAATCCGAAGGATAATTCATGGGAAAAGAAAATATAATTTTTTACTTTAAGTCCTTTTGTAGGGCTTTTTTCTTTTAGTAAAATTAGACACAACACTAGTCCAATTTCAGATAACGTCCCTGGGCATTGCGACCTTATTTAATATTCTTTAATGCGAGGATCCATAATATCCCGCAGAGCATCTCCAAATAGATTAAACCCCAGTACCACCAGCATTACCGCAATCCCCGGGAATGTTACCCCCCACCAGGCGGTGCGAAGGTACTGGCGTTCTAGAGACATCTGGAATCCCCAGGTGGCCTGATCCGGTGTTGCTCCTAGCCCTAAAAAACTGAGTCCTGCTTCTGCCAGAATAGGAGTGGCAATTCCCATGGTGGCATAAATTATGATTGTAGATATACAGTTGGGCAGAATATGATTAAAAATAATTTTAATTCCACTTTGTCCTAAAGCTCGAGCCGCCATTACATATTCCTGTTCCTTTACAGATATTACTTCACTACGGGTCAGTCGAGCAAATCTGGGCCATCCAGTTATGGTCAAGGCAAGAATAACATTTTCAACCCCCTGGCCGCGAACGGCCATTATTGCCAGAGCCAGTAAAATTCCCGGAAAAGCTATAAAAGCATCGACAAGCCTCATTATAATTCGCTCAATCCAGCCACCACTATAACCTGCAATAAGTCCCGCCAAAACACCAATTCCTGCTCTTAAAGAAACAACTACTACCCCCACCATAATTGATATTCTGGCCCCATAAATGATGCGGCTCAATACATCCTGACCAAAAAAATCGGTTCCTAAGGGGTGAGATAGACTTGGAGGCTCGTGTGAGTTCATTAAATTCTGTTCAAAGGGGTCATAAGGGGTTAAATAAGGACCAAATACCGCCATTATTAAAAAGATCGTGATTATTACCAGCCCAATAATTGCTGCCGGGCTCTGCTTGATCTGTCTAAAGGCATCTTTCCAGAAGCCCGTCCTTCTTTCTGTTTTGTTTATATTGACTTTTTCTGTTTTCTCCCCATTGGCTTCAGTCTGGGATGGCTTATTATCAGGCACAGTGTCAACCTCCTTTAACTCTTGTTAAAACGAAATTATAAGCTGCAATGCGGAAAGCTTATATTAGAAAATGAGCTGTCGGGATTAATCATATCGTATTTTGGGGTTGAGAAAACCATATATAATATCTGTCAATAAATTTATCAGTATAAATGTGAAAGAAAAAATCAGCAGATTGCCCATGATCATAGGATAATCTCTGGCCAGCATTCTGCGGTAGGCAAATCTTCCTATTCCGGGATAGGCAAATACACTTTCAATTATTACTGAGCCGCCCAGCCTGTATCCAATCTGCAGACCGATGATGGTTACTACTGGAAGCATGGCATTTTTTAGAGCGTGCTTGTAAACTATCACCCTTTTACTCAAACCTTTAGAATGGGCAGTGCGAATATAATCCTGGTTAAAAACTTCCAGTAAACTGGAACGTGTAAGTCTGGTTATAAGAGCTGCAGATGGCAGCCCCAGAGAAATTCCAGGCATTATTAGATGCAGCGGAGTGCCGGCACCGCTGGCTGGAATCAAACGCAAATGATAAGCAAATATTAAGATAAGCATTAGTCCCATCCAAAAATTGGGCATAGAAAGTCCTAAAAGAGCAAAAATCCTGGCTATTGCATCTGCCAGTGTATTTCTTCTGACAGCAGAAAAGACCCCGATAGGTATTCCTACTCCTATGGAAACTAAAAACGAAACAAATACCAGCATCATTGTAGCAGGCAGACGTCTGATTAATGTCGGAAAAACAGGTCTGCCATCCTGGAGGGAACGCCCCAGATCACCTCTGAACATTCCTGTTACCCAATCAAAATACTGTTGATGTACAGGTTTATTTAAACCCATGGCTTCGCGAATTCTTTCTACCTGTTCAGCAGAAGCATCTTCACCTGCTCTAATCAGAGCAGGGTCACCGGGAGCGAAGTGTATGAGAGAGAAAGATATTATTGTTACAAAAATTATCACGGGAACTGCCTGCAGCATTCTTTTGCCTATATAAACATGCATTGCTCTGCTCACACTCCTTATGGCTTATTATTGGCAGCTATAATAGCAAATCAAGGCCCCCGGCAAAGGAGGCCCTGATTGGAAACTAAACAAGAACAGGTATATTCTTCTTATTCGGACCAGTAGGCATCCGGTAAATTGCGATATCTTTCTACATAATTATATTCGAAATTAAAATCGGAATCCCAGGCCCGTGTCTCCTGCGAATTATAAAGGGGCACATTATATGCATCTTCAGTCATAATGCGCTGAGCTTCTGAATAAAGCTCTGCTCTTTTTTCCTGATCATCAACGATTGTGACTGCCTCATCAACTAGCTCATTAAACTCGGGATTATCATATGATGTAACTCCTTCCCCATGAGTGAAACGACTCATAAAATCATGAGGATCATACATACCTGTAGAGCCCATATGATAAAGTTCAAAATCACCATCCAGGATACGCGAGAGTGCCGCACTAAACTCCATAGTATTAACTTCTATTTCAATTCCTACATCCCGATAATAACTGCGAATAATTTCTCCAAACTCAATATTTTCCGGAGCATCGGACATTGTAACAGTAAGTGACAATCCATCTTCATATCCTGCTTCAGCTAATAGCTCTTCAGCTTTATCTGGATTGTATTCATACTGATAAATAGCCTCAGGATCATGTGCCCAGGTACCGGGGATAATAGGGCTGTGCATCACCTGAGCCGTAGGCCAGACGTGATTCACAATTGACTCTTTATCCAGAGCATAATTTAATGCTTTGCGAACTCGCACATCTTCTAATTTATCGTGATCTGGATAATCATGATTTATAGCCAGCGGGAAATAATTGAGTGTTTCTGTCTTCCCTACGGTGAAATCAGGATCCTCTTCCAGAGTTTCTATTTCTCTTTCCGGGGGTTCAGCCATGTCCACTTCCCCCGCCAGTAACTCGGCATATCGGGTTTCATCTTCGGGGATAGTTCTGCGGATAATAGTTTCCAAATTAGCCGGCCCCTCAAAATAATCTTCATAACGCTCCAGCCTGATATAGTCTTCAGGCACCCATTCTTCCAGGGTATAGGGTCCTGTTCCCACCGGTTCAAAAGCAAATGTGCCTGCTTCCTCATCATAGGGATCTTCAGGTGCTAAATGTTTGGGAGCTATAAATCGACGCAGACCTGTCAAAGTTGCTGCATTGGGTTCCTCGGTGGTGAATTTAACGGTGTAATCATCAAGTGCTTCCACAGTATCGAACCAGGTTCTATCTCTGTGGGGAGAACCAAAATCTTCATCCGCAATGCTTTCATAAGTAAATACAACATCTTCTGC
>CAYOFJ010000240.1:0-3535 GCA_964403065.1 uncultured Halanaerobiaceae bacterium
GGAAAGGGGAGAGACCCTTGCTGAATGTAAATAATTTTGATTCTATAATGATCGGTATTGCTTCTCCTGATAAAATTCTTGATTGGTCCCGCGGAGAAGTAACCAAACCAGAAACTATAAATTATCGAACTTTGCAGCCAGAAAAAGACGGGCTCTTTTGTGAGAGAATTTTTGGTCCCACTAAAGATTTCGAGTGTCATTGTGGAAAATATAAAAGAGCTAGATATAAAGGAGTGGTATGTGACCGCTGTGGTGTAGAGGTTACTAGATCGAAAGTTAGAAGAGAAAGGATGGGTCACATTGATTTAGCGGCTCCTTGCACTCACATCTGGTATTTTAAAGGGATTCCCAGTCGTCTGGGCTTAATTATGGATATGTCTCCAAGGAATCTGGAAAAAGTAATATATTTTGTTTCCTATATTGTAGTTGAACCTGGTGATACACCTCTGGAATACAAACAGCTTCTTTCTGAGGATGAATACAGAGAAGCAACCAAGAAGTATGGCGATAAATTTGAGGCTTTGATGGGAGCAGAAGCAGTTAAAAAGCTTCTGAGGGATATTGATGTAGAAGCAGAAGTTGCCGAACTGAAGAAAGTAGCCAAAAATAATTCTGGACAGCGCCGAAAAAGAGCAGTAAGAAGACTGGAGGTCATGGATGGTTTAAAGGAGTCGGGTTTAAATCCAGAATGGCTTGTTCTGGAAAGAATGCCTGTTATTCCCCCTGATCTTCGTCCTATGGTTCAACTTGATGGAGGGCGCTTTGCCACTTCAGATTTGAATGATCTTTACCGGAGAGTAATTAATAGAAATAATAGGTTGAAGAGACTGCAAGAATTAGGAGCTCCTGAAATAATCATTAGAAATGAAAAGCGAATGCTGCAGGAAGCCGTCGATGCCCTTATAGATAATGGTCGTCGGGGAAGGCCTGTAACTGGTGCAGGTAATAGACCGCTTAAATCTTTGAGTGATATGCTGAAAGGTAAGCAGGGAAGATTTAGACAGAATTTACTTGGTAAGCGTGTAGATTACTCAGGACGTTCTGTTATAGTCGTAGGTCCTGAACTCAAAATGCATCAATGTGGCTTGCCTAAAAAGATGGCTTTGGAGCTGTTTAAACCGTTTGTTATGAAAGAATTAGTAGATAGAGAACAGGCTCATAATATCAAAAATGCCAAAAAGATGGTAGAAAATGAAAATGAGCAGGTCTGGGGTATTTTAGAAGAGGTTATAGAAGATCACCCTGTTTTATTGAACAGGGCCCCCACCTTACATCGTCTTGGTATTCAGGCATTTGAACCAGTACTGGTAGAGGGTAAAGCTATTAAACTGCATCCTCTTGTATGTCCCCCATATAATGCGGACTTTGATGGTGATCAAATGGCTGTTCATGTTCCATTATCGGTAGAAGCTCAAACAGAGTCAAGAATTTTGATGCTTTCTACCACAAACCTGTTATCTCCTGCAGATGGCAGTCCTATTACAGTACCTTCGCAGGATATGATTATTGGAATATTTTATCTCACACGGGGATTTGATGATAAAGAGAAGCTAGATGATGAAGATTATAAGAGATTTACTTCTACCGATGAAGTCTTAAAAGCTTATGAAACTAATAGTATTGATTTACATCAACCCATTAAAATAAAGTATAATGGCAGTGACTTACTGGAAACTACTGCTGGCAGAGTTATTTTCAATGATATACTACCTGAAGAGATGGATTTTGTCAATTATACTCTGGACAAAGATGGTTTAATCTCTCTCATATCCAGATTGAGCGAAAATTACGATAATGATAGAACTTCCAGTATTTTAGATAAAATCAAAGAATATGGGTTTAAATATTCCACAACGTCAGGGCTTTCTATAGCTATAGATGATGCAGACATACCTCCAGCTAAAGAGGAAATTATAGAAGAAGCCGAGGAAACTGTTGAAGAAATTGAGAAACATTATAAGCGAGGCGCTATTACAGAAAACGAGAAATATCAGAAAGTGGTGGATATCTGGAATCAGGCCAAAGATGATGTTACAGATGAATTGATGGAGCATTTAACAGAGGATAATGACATTTATTCTATGGCCACTTCTGGTGCTCGAGGTAGTGTAGCGCAAATTACTCAGCTTGCTGGTATGAGAGGTTTAATGGCTGATCCTTCCGGCGAAATTATTGACGTACCTATTAGGTCTAATTTCCGGGAAGGTCTTGATGTACTGGAGTACTTTTTATCTTCCCATGGTGCCCGTAAAGGTCTGGCCGATACTGCCTTGAGAACCGCTGATTCGGGTTATTTAACCCGAAGATTGGTTGATGTTTCTCAGGATGTAATTGTTAGAGAAAAAGATTGTGGAACTGAACAAGGAATATATGTCAGCGATCTTGGCTCAGAAGGCGGCACCCCTATAGAAGAATTTGAAGAAAGATGTATTGGTAGACTTGCTGCTGAAGATATAAAGGATCCTGAAACGGGAGAGGTTCTGGTTGCCAAAAATGAAGTGATAGAAAGGCAGCAGGCTGAGAATTTCAGAGATAAAGGTATTGAAAAGGTCAAAATACGCTCCAATTTAACCTGCAAAACTGAACATGGTGTATGTGTAAACTGTTATGGCAAGAATCTAGCTGATGATAAAATGGTTGAAATTGGTGAAGCCGTAGGAATTATTGCTGCTCAAGCTATAGGTGAACCGGGTACACAGCTTACAATGAGAACATTTCATACCGGTGGAGTTGCTGGTGATGATATCACACAGGGACTTCCGCGAGCAGAGGAGTTATTTGAAGGACGTTCTCCCAAAGGTCAGGCTGTTTTGACGGAAAAATCTGGCGAAGTTAAAGTGAATGAAAAAGGTAATTCAAAGAGAGTGGTAATAGAAGATGATGATGGCAAAAAGACTTATCAAATACCTTATGGCTCGAAACTTCTTGTAGAAGATGGAGATGTAGTTGAACCAGGTGACAAGTTAACTACTGGACCAATGGATCCCAATGTTTTACTCGATGTCGAAGACGAAATTACTACTCAGGAATATTTAATGAAAGAAATTCAGAGTGTATATCGCTCCCAGGGAGTAGAAATAAATGACAAACACATTGAAATAGTTATTAGACAGATGCTGAAAAAGGTAAAGATAAAAGAAGCAGGCGATACTGAATTGCTCCCGGGTAGTCTCGTTAATAGATTTGAATTTGAGAAGGCTAACGAAGAAATGCTAGAAAAAGGTCTGGAACCGGCCACAGCTGAACCGGTATTACTGGGAATAACTAAAGCTTCCCTCAACACTGAAAGCTTTCTTTCAGCTGCTTCCTTCCAGGAAACCACCAGGGTATTGACTGAGGCTTCTTTGGAAGGCAAAAAAGATGAGTTGAGAGGATTAAAAGAAAATGTAATAATTGGGCAGCTTATTCCTGCCGGTACGGGCATGAGACATTATCGTGGAGTAGAGGTAACAAGTGAAGATGGCAAGGAATTAAATGAAATGTTAGAAACTGAGACTCTGGAAGAAGCAGAAGTTGAAAAATAGTTGACAATTAT
>CAYOFJ010000241.1:0-3520 GCA_964403065.1 uncultured Halanaerobiaceae bacterium
GTAGATGATGATGAATTTGATCTCAGTGATACTGTATTTGAAGCAGAAGGTGAAACCTGGAGCGGTAGTTTTACTCCCAGTAATGCAGTAAGTCAGAGAGATTTCTCCTTTGATTCTGAAACAATTAAAGGTGTTACATTTGATTATCATCCCTGGAATGTAGACACATTCTTCGGTGAAATGACTGTAGACTCAACAGTTGCTGATGATGAAACTTCATTCTATGAAGAAGGTAATGAATGGGAATTTGAGGAAATAACTACTGATGTAGATGGATATGTACTCGGTACAATGCTTTCTCGTGAGTTTGCCGGCGTAGAACTTGGCGCTTCTTATGCCATGGAAGCTGTCGATCAATTTGATGTTCTTGCCGAAGAAAATACCGGTATAATCGGTTTTGACGCCGCAACATCAGTCGCCAATGTAGATTTAAGTGGTGACTTCGGTTATTCCTATCCATATGATGAAGATGAAGATGGCGGCATATTAGCCAGAGGAGATGCTGAAGTATCTCTGGAAGGTCTTGCTGACCTGAGTGCTGACGTGCGTTTCAGAGACGAAAACTTCGCACCTCTCTATGGCGCAGATGCTACATTTGACGCTGCTGATGTTGGATTTGACAGATTTGATGATGGTATAGGCGAAGACGCTCTTGGTTTTGGCGTGAGAGCCGAGCAGGACCTTGTTGATTTCCTCACAGAAGGATATGCTGAATTCAATATGTACAACTATCAGCTTAGTCAAGATGACTCCTACAATGACTGGAATGCACTTGTAGGCGGTGGAGCCGAACTCTTAGTTGACGGTCTGGAAGGTTCCGCAAGCTTCGAACGTAGATATGACGACGCCACAGAAGTTAATCTCGATAGAATCGAAGGCGGTGCCACCTATGAGCGTGGTGCTCTTGATGTAGCTGCAGGTACTGAGATGCTGATGTCTGACGTAGACAATACAGAAAATTGGCTGTTAGTAGATGGCGATGCTTCCTTTGAAGTAATTGATAATGTAACCTTAACCGGTCATGGTGAATTCGAACAAAATGTTGCATATACTGAGGATCAAGAAAAGATCTTATTCGGCGGTGGAGTTGAAGTATCAGACATGAATCTGATTGGCAACTTTGACTTCAATGCAAATGCCTCCTTTGATATGCAAACAATCAATCTGCCAGCCGATGATGGAGATACAACTGTAATTGGAGTTGGTGGCGGTGTAGTATATGAGAAAGGCGCTCTGACACTTAACAATGATGTCTCCTTCACCAATAAAGAAGGAGATTATCTCCTGGCTGAGAGAACAGAAGACTGGTATGATGGTTACTACGATGGATTTGCTGAAGCTCTCTATGATGGCAACGAAATTGAAAATGTATTCGGTCTGGAATATGAAATCATAGAGGACACCGACTTCACAATTGACTGGACAGAAACACTCTTCGATGCTACAGAAGATAACTATGAAGATATAGATTGGCATACAAGAAAAATCGAAGCTGGAGTTTCCATCAGCTTCTAAATTAGGCAGCAAATTAAGTTAATATTAAGAGGCCCTGCTGTAAAAGGCAGGGCCTTTTTTAAGACTGTATTTTTTTGAAAATTTATAATAATAGCATAAACGGGAGGAATAAATAATGACAAAAAGAATAATCGTTATTTTACTTGTGGTTTCAATAGGGGTTTTTGCCGCTGCCCAAACACTACAGGCTCAGGAAGAAAGTATAGGTGTAGGAGTACAGTATCAGTATCCTTCATTTGGTTTAAGTGGTATGTTTGATGTGACTGAAGATGTAACTGTACAGGGCACTGTAGGTTTTATTGGTACTGTACAAACCTATGGTGTCAGAGGTCTGTATCATTTTACCAGCGATACATTCTGGAGAGCATATGGTTATGGAGAAGTTGGATTAATTAACTGGCAAGTAGCTGGAGATACAGAAACGTCTTTCGGCGGAGGAATTGGAGCCGGTGTAGAATACGGCCTGCAGGCTTTCAATGAAGAATTGCCGCCAGTATATTATAATGCAAATGTAGGTGTTGTTACTAACGATTATTTTGATGGTTTTTCCATGAATTTTGGTACAGGGGTAATGTTTAAATTTTAATCACTCATTATACAAAACATAAGTGATTAAGAGCTTATATAGCCCTGTGTAAAAGCAGGGCTAATTTACTATTATCATAAGACTTTTCCCTATAAGGTAAAAATAATCTTTGTTCTGGCTGGAAATATTTCTTCTGCTTTGGTATAATAATAATACTAACAATTCAGAGCCATAAAAGGAGGCAGAAATTTTGCTGCATATTAAACGCACAGCACTTATATCAATATTCATATTAATATTAGCTTTTGTTATTTTTCTGCCTTCTATATATGCTGATAGTGGCCTGGCAGCTAACTACTGGTGGCAAAGCCTTCATTCTCCGGAAACTATAAGTTCCAGTCATAATTTTGTGCTTGAACATGAAAAATTGGAACTACCTGGTGGGGATGTTCAGGAATTTTCTCGTGAGGCTCAGCAGAAACTTTATGATGTAGCTTCTCGCTTCGGGGAAGAGAATATTGATAAAGAAACCTTTTACGAGGAGACAGAAGAGAATTATGTTGAAGATCAATCTGATGCGGATTTTACTTTAAATCCGGATCAGGAATCTGGTGAACAGGATCAGTATACTATCGCCAGCCGACTTACTCTTACAGCGGAAGAAGCTAAAGCTTTTACTCAGGAGGAAGCAGAGAAATCGAACCCAAATTTCAGTTTAAATTATAGTCTTTCCGACAGCGCCACTTTCCGGGCCGGGCTGGGCCAGGATTCTCTTGCTATTGTGGAAACTGATCCATCTCAGGATACGGACCAGGATTTTTATGAAGATGCTGCTGAAGATATGGAAAAGACCGAGATAGATCTAGAGAATGAGCAGGACTCTGTTCAGCCGATTGATTTACCCGCGACAGACTGGGGTCAGGAAACGGGTGAAACAGGTAGGGTTGGAGTTTCCTATAGACCTGCTGCTGGTTTAGCTCTGACAGCTGATTATTCTCAGGGAGATCTTTTTACTTCCCGCAATTCTGCTTCAACAATTTTCGGACTTGAATACGATGATCAACTGGGCTCTATTAGGGCAAGATATCAAATAGATGAGGGTGAAATACTACAGCAGAGGACTACCGGCTTGCAGATGGAAGTTATGGATTTTGCTCAGTTTTCCGCCTCTTATTCTTTACTGGATTTTGAAGAGTTGGAGAGCAAGCTTAAACAACAGACCAGTTTAGATTTGGGTTTGGATTTCAACTTTACTGACTTCAGTACATTTTCTCTGGGATACCACTGGCAGGAGATGCCTTCTGAACCAAATGAGGAAAGCGATGAATCAAATATAAGAGCCAGTTTTACCATCGATTTTTAGGCAGGTGAATTTGTTTTGCAAAAAAACACTTATCATAAATATAAGTTTGTATTTGTTGCAGCTGCTCTGATGATTTCATTCAGTTTTGCAGCTGCCTTTTCTATACAGGCAGAATC
>CAYOFJ010000242.1:0-3512 GCA_964403065.1 uncultured Halanaerobiaceae bacterium
ATTTTATTCCACTATTTTGTATGAAATCAGTATTGGCCTGAACTCCGGTAGCAGCAATATAAAGATCACCGGTAATGATATCTCCCGAAGAAGTTTCTACTCCCGTGATCTCTTTTTCCCCCATTATACGACTGCCCTCAGTATTCAGGCGTACATTCACCCCTTTTTTCTCCAGATCTTCAACAACATAGGCCCCGGTCTCTTTATCCAAAAGTCTGGGCATAATCCAGCCCCGACGATTGAGCACCGTGGGTTCAATGCCTAATTCTGTTAAACATAAAGCAATTTCCACTCCTATAAAACCGCCACCAACAATTACAGCTGACCCATTTTCTGCTTCTGCCAGCTCTTTCACCCTGCGGGTGGCTTCTAAATTTTTAAAATTAAGCAGGCCTGCTTTATCATAACCACTCAAAGCTTCCGATATTTTCAAAGAACTGCCGGAAGCAATAAGCAGTTTATCATATTGAACTTCTCTTTGGACTTCTGTCCGCAGCAATTTATGATCAGGCATAACTTCAATCACTTTTTCACCTGCATAATGCTTAATATTTAGTTTGCTGCATATATTTTTTCCCTGCCAGTAGAGAATGTCCTCGTCGTCTTCAATTAAATATCTGCCCAGAGCAGCCGGGGCATAAGGGGGCGATTTTTCCCCGGAAAACATGAGGATTTCCCCCTGAAATTCTTTTTGTCGCAGCGTTTTGGCAGCTGTTATTCCTGCTGGCCCCGAACCTATTATGGCAATTTTCATAGCTATATCCCAAGCTTTTCTCGCTGCTGATCTATATGTTGCACAATCAGATCTGCTGCCTGATCAGGATCCGGTTCAACGGCAAATTTGGCCCCGACTATATCTTCCAATCCATCTCCCAGCAGTTCTACAACTTTTTGACTGCCGAAAATTTGAGGTGGTGGTCCCAGAACGGTATATACCCCTGAAGCTACGAAATAACTACCTATAGCTACAGCTTTCTGAGCATACCATTCAGGAGCAGCTCCTGCCAGGGGAAGCTGATGAATACCCACATCAAGCTCTTTAGCAAGGGCACCGGCCAGTTTTAATATGCGCGAACAATCCACACAGGCTCCCATATGCAGCACAGGAGGCATGTTTAGACTTTCCAGAACCTGCTGCAGACTAGCACCGGCCAATTTTTGTGCTTCTGGCTGTAAAAGACCCTGTTTGCCAGATGCTACCGCTGCACAGCCTGTTTCAACCAGTAATATATTTTTCTTTAATAAAGATTTGGCAAGTTTTATGTGCCCTTCATCCTGCTTAATTTTGGGGTTATTACAGCCCACTATACCTACAGCCCCCCTGATTTCTCCCTCAGCTATAGCCTCAACCAGAGGTGAAATATCTCCACCCAGAGCTTCAGTTATAGAATCCACCGAAAACCCTGCAGTTACTGACCGGGAACTTTCGGGTATATTAACCCTTTCAGGATTTCGTTCCGCGAACTTTTCCACCCCTCTGCGCACGATCTTTTCGGCTGTTTCAGATGCTGTTTCCGGATGAAATTCTAGATGTGTGGCCCCGGGTATTTTTGATTTATGACTGGTAGTGATAATTTCAGTATGATAACAATCAGCACTTTCAACCAGTGAAGGGAATATGCACTGATAATCAATAACTACTGCTTCGGCAGCACCTGTAGCTAAAACAAGCTCCTGACTAAGCATGTTTCCTGCCATGGGAATACCCTGACGCATAAGTATTTCATTGCCGGTACAGCATAAACCAACCACATTAATTCCTTCTGCCCCTTTTTCCCGGGCCAGATTTTTAAGCTCTTCAGTTTCTGCCGACTCAACTATCCGTTCCGACAAAGCGGAGTTATGCCCATGAACAACGATGTTGACTTTAGTTTCATCTATAACACCCAGATTGATCGTGCTCTCGTTTATTTCAGGGGTGCCAAACAGTACATCACCCAGCTCTGTAGCAATCATGGATCCACCCCAGCCATCTCCTAATGCTATCTTCAAACCCTGCAGCAGCATGTTTGCAGGATCAGCTCCGACTCCCATATGGGTTCTATGCATAGCCTCGACCAGATCTCCCCCAATACTTTCAGGAATGATTCCAGCATCTTCCCACATTTTTATGGTTTTGTCGGGAGAGCGAGCTGTAAAACTCAAACCATCTTTATGAGTACCAAATTCCCAGAGAATTTTATCGGCCAGCCTCCGGGCCATTTCTTCCCGAGAATCAAACTCTTCTGCCAGATCAAAAATTTCAGCCAGCTCATCCAGTTTATCACTATCATTGACCTGATAACCAGAAGCATTTCCATAGACAGTTGCTCGAAAAATTTCTGCCACTTCTCGCCCGTGATCAGAGTGGGAAGCTGCTCCCGCTGCTATATCCGCCAGTAAATTACGAGCTACAATCAAATCAGCATCCGCCCCACAGACTCCTCTATCTGGTCCATCTTCAAAGGGATCAGTCTGACAGGGCCCCATGGCACATCTGTTACAGCAAACACCAGTCTGACCGAAACCACACTGTGGCTGCTGTTTTTCCAGCCTATCCCAGGCTGTTTCCATCCCGGCTTGTTCAGCAAATTTCAGAGCTTTCTGAGACTGCTCATCTGCACTCAGCCGGTTATACTTATCTTCCTCTTTCATTTTTACTTATCCCCCTTTTTGCTGGCCGGAAAAGGACCTAATTCCGCCATTTTTTTCTGCAGCTGCCGGTATAACTCCATGTTTTCTGGAATTTTACTTTCAAAATCGAACTCTCCATTAATATTTTCCGTAACTCTCACAGCAAGTTCGTCCCTCTGCTCACTAACAATTTTCCCCATGTCTCCATATTGCAAAGCCCCGGTACGGCAAATTTTTGCACAGGCAGGTTCCTTGTCCTCACGCAGTCTTTCTATACAGTCATCACATTTGTAAGCATGATTGATAAATTCTCCTTTTTGCTGAGAAATATCCGGGAATTCTATCGCACTGTAAGGACATACCATTGCACACATTCCACAGGATATACAATTTTGTGCTTCAACTAAAACTGAATTTTCTTTATCATCCCGATAAATAGCTCTGGTAGGACATATCTCCAGACAGGGTGCCGGATCACAGTGCTGACAGCGCAGGGGAAATTTACGATAATCAACCCCCAGTAAAGCCGTAATTCGGGGAGGAAGAAAGTTATCTTCCTGAAAAAGATTTAAAATTGATTCTGAGCTTCCATGAGCAAGTGAACAGGCTAACTCACAATGTCTACATCCAACACAGCGATCAGTTTTAATGAATACAGTCTTCACCTCTATTTTCACCTCCTCTTCTTCAGAATATTGTTATTACTTTATTCTAAAAATATATTAAAATACCTGCGAAAAAGTAGATAATAATATAAATTTTCCGACTAAAATAGTTGAAAATTGAGCTAAATTGTCATAAAATTAAAATATCATCATTGAATCATTCTCTCTACAGTCTGGGTGAATTATTCTATGAAATTGGAAGCTATGAAGCTTAGTTCACATGAAATTTTTTCT
>CAYOFJ010000243.1:0-3508 GCA_964403065.1 uncultured Halanaerobiaceae bacterium
GTTAGATTAAAAGGAGTTTTGAATTCTGATAAGTTTAACTCAGAAGAAAAGGAAAAATTACAGATAGGTTTAGGCAAAGCTATAGATGGCAGACCTGTGGTGGCTGATTTAACTGAAATGCCCCATCTTTTGGTTGCAGGTGCAACTGGTTCCGGTAAAAGTGTTTGTATTAATAGTATTATAACTAGCCTATTATATCAGCATACTCCCCAGGATCTGAAGATGCTTTTAATTGATCCCAAAAAAGTTGAATTAGTTAACTATAAAAAATTGCCACATCTTTTTTCGCCATTGGTAACAGATTGTAAAAAGGCTGCTGGAACTTTAAAATTAATAGTAGAAGAGATGGAAAAAAGGTATGATTTATTTGCAGAAACTGGCACTAAAGGAATAGATTCATATAATAAAAAGGCTGACGATAAACTTCCTTATATTGTTGTAATAATTGATGAGTTGTCTGATTTAATGATGGTTGCAGCTAATGAAGTTGAAGATGCTATATGTAGACTGGCACAGATGTCTAGAGCAGCAGGTATTCATTTGGTAATAGCTACACAAAGGCCTTCGGTAGATGTCATTACTGGTCTAATTAAAGCTAATATACCCAGCCGAATAGCTTTTGCAGTTTCTTCTAATACTGATTCTAGAACAATACTTGATGAAAGTGGAGCTGAAAAACTTCTGGGAAACGGTGATATGTTATTTTATCCTGTCGATGCCAAAAAACCTCACAGAATTCAGGGCTCATTTATAAGTAATGATGAGGTAGATAGAATAGTTTCCTATGTGAATCAACAGACCGATCCAGAATTTTTTGTAGATGAAGAAGAGTTTGATGATATAAATTTAGAAGACCTGGAAGAAGAGGAGGATGAGTTATTAGAAGATGCAATAAAATTAGTTGTAGAATATAGGGCTTCTATATCTATGTTACAGAGAAGGTTGCATATAGGCCACTCTCGTGCTGCCAGGTTAATAGATAAAATGGAAGAAATGGGAATTGTAGGTCCTTATAATGGACCGCAACCCAGGGAGGTTCTAATTTCCGAAGAAGATCTGGGAAAATTTCTTGATGATTATGAGAATTCTGAGGAATAAATTTTAATATATTTTAATTGTGAAATTAGCGGGAAGGATATATGTGAATAATATGAGAACACTATTTTTGGAATATAAAATTTTACAGGACCAACCTGGACTCTTAGGTGATGTGGCATCTTTGATGGGATTATTAGATATAAATATACAAACAATTGCGAGTATTGAAGGACATAATCGAGGTTTTTTGCTTGATATAACTAATTCTCAACAAGGAGATAGGTTAATTGAAACTTTACAAGAAATTTCTGATTTAAAGATACTGAATTTTAGAAAACCAAAATTAGAGGATTTTTTAGCTTTGAAACACGGCAAAAAAATTTCTTTAAGAAAAAAGAATAATACTTATTATTTTCGCCGGACCGAGCTTGAATTACTTTTGGATTTAATGAGTCATTATCTTTCAGGAGACAAAGCTGTTAAAATTGGATTAAAAGGATCACCTAAAATAGGCAAAACTGAAACTGCAATAGCAGCAGCAGTACATGCAAATAAAGAATGGCGACTACTTTCTACTACTTTATTAAGAAAAATTGCAGTGACTAAATTACCTTCCGAACAAATTGATATCAATACAGTATATATTATAGATGCTATTACTACTTTTCATCGAGCTACCGCCGAACATGTTAGATTCGTGAAAAATTTTCTTGCAGATCTCTCTGCACCAGTGATTATTGAACATCCTGAAATTTTTATTGAAGAAACAAAATATAAAGCTGATATTTTTGATGTATCTGTAGAGTTGTCGTCTGAAGATACAACCTCAGATAAAAAGGACTTAAAGAAGTATATAAAATCATTTAATAGTTTTGATTCATCTTAAAAAAATTGAGTTATCCTTAATATGGGAAGTTTAAGAGGAGGTAAAAGTATTGGCAGTAGGGAAGCAACTGAAGGAAAAAAGAAAACAATTGAACCTGTCAATTGAAGAAGTAGAAAAAGAAACTAAAATCAGGAAGAAATACTTGCGGGCTCTGGAAGAAGATAATTACGAGGAAATTCCAGGCTTAGTATATGCAAAAGCTTTTTTAAAAACTTATTCCTCTTTTCTAGGACTTAATCAGGAAGAAATAATAGAAGAATTTGAAAGGTGGCGCCATCTTGAAGATGTTGATGCTGAATTAGAAGGTTCTAAATCAAAAGTTTCAAGAAGACGCAGACGGAAAAATAAAAACAATGGTTTTTTATCATCATTCCTTTCTTTTTCGCCTCGGACTTTGCTAATTCTATTTATTTTGGTTTTGGTTGCCGGAGGGGTGGGGTATAACTTTGTAATCATGAATGGTTCGTCACCTGAGAATGAAATAGAAAATGAAGAAAATGTTATAGTAGAGGAAGATACTGAGGAAGAGGAGGAAGAAAGAGATGAAGACACTGAAGATTTAGCTTTAGAAGAGCTAGATATGTACGATGATTTTACGGATCAAACTGAAGAATCAGAATATGAGATGGAAATTGAGAATGGGGTAACGGAAGACGAGCAAGAAGAGACTATCCAGGAAGATACGCAGGAAGATCCAGATGAAGAGGAAGAAGTGGAACCGGAAATACCGGAAAATTTATTTATTCTTAATACTATAGAGACTAGTTGGGTTAGAATTATTGTTGATGGAGAGAATGTATTTGAGGGAACTCTAGACCCAGGAGAAGAGCAGGAATATCAACCTGATGAAACTCTAAATATTAGAACTGGTAATGCCGGAGGAGTAGAAATTGAAATAGGAGGAGAATTCATAGGGACTCTTGGTGAATCAGGAGAGATAGTAGAAACTGAATATGAATTTTAGAGTATTTCAGTAATAAAAATATTGTGAATGCTCAATTTCAAGCTTAAAATGCTAATAAACGATAATTTAAAAATTTACATTAATAATAAATAAACCCCGAATCTGTTTTTTTAAGCAGTTTCGGGGTTTAACTTATTTTTGTATTGTAATTAAGTTATATGATATTATAATATAAAATGGTGGAGGGGGAAGGATTTGAACCTTCGAAGGCAGCGCCGACGGATTTACAGTCCGTTGCGTTTGACCAGACTTCGCTACCCCTCCAGATGGCACCCTCAGGGGGATTCGAACCCCCGTCGCCAGGATGAAAACCTGGTATCCTGGACCGCTAGACGATGAGGGCAAAATGGTCGGGCTGCTCGGATTTGAACCGAGGACCCCCTGCTCCCAAAGCAGGTGCGCTACCAAACTGCGCCACAGCCCGATTTCACGAATATAATTATACAGGATATACTTAAATAGTTCAAGGGATATTTTTGATTTTTATATTTTCTGACAGTTAATTTTATTTTTGGATCTTCTCCATATCAGTTGTTTGAATACAGTTTTAGTCATTTTAGTAATGCTTATAATTGAAAGCTATAAGGCTCTGTTCACCAGGAAATTTTTCCTGTGTTTAG
>CAYOFJ010000244.1:0-3501 GCA_964403065.1 uncultured Halanaerobiaceae bacterium
ATAAGTCCACCGTGCCTTTTAAAGCAATAATCCCTTCAATACCAGCAGCAGAGGCACTTCTCAGCAGGGTTCCGGCATTTCCGGGGTCCTGAACCTGACTCAGTAAGAGCAAAGGTTTATCATATTGCAAGATTTCTTCCAGCTCGGCAGTGCGCCGCCTGGCTACAGCTACAATCCCCTGAGGATTTACTGTGGTAGTAACCTCTTCCATTAAATCAGAAGCCAGGTTTATAAACAAAACTCTGTCAGAAGTAAGATTTTTGAGCTTCTCTATTTCGTCCTCCACATCCAAACTGCTGTCAATATAAATTTCCTCAATTTCAGCCCCGGCCTGCAAAGCCGCCTCTATAAGAGTGAATCCTTCCAGCAAAAATTGCTGTTTCTGTCTACGATATTTTTTGCTCTGCAGCTTAATCAGCTCTTTAACTCTAGAATTTTGGCGGCTAGTTATCTTTTCCATATTATTTATCACCTCAGGATAAAACAAAAACCCCGGAATAACCGGGGAAATAAAATTACTTTTATTTAAAATTTAATTTTCCAGTTCGTTCTTTGCCAGCTCAACCAGCTCAGAAAAACCTTTTTTATCATTAACAGCCATATCAGCCATGATTTTCCGATCAAGTTCTACATCGGCCTGTTTCAGACCATTTATGAAACGACTGTAAGAAAGTCCGTCCTGTCTGGCCGCAGCGTTTATGCGGGTTATCCATAATCGTCTAAATTCCCGCTTTTTATTCTTTCTATCTCTGTACGCATACTCAAGAGATTTCATAACCTGCTGTTTGGCAGGTCGAAATAATTTACTTTTGGAGCCAAAATAACCTTTAGCATTTTTGAGTACCTTTTTGCGCCTTTTGCGAGCCTTGTTTCCTCTGGTAACTCTAGGCATCTTTCCTCACTCCTTTCTACTACCTAATTGGACAGTATAAATATTATTTTATTGATTTATTGATAGGGAATCATCTGACGGTAATCATTTTCATGTGCACTATCGAGCTGTTTTTCCTTATTCAAACGTCTCTTGCGAGCAGATTCTTTCTTAACCTGTTTATGATTGGTAAATCCTTTTTTGTACATCAATTTACCTGTACCGGTCTTTTTTACTCTTTTAGCAATACCTTTATGAGTCTTCATTTTAGGCATACTTGTCCCTCCTTTTCCTAATTTCTATTTATAATTTCTAATTTTCTTTATCACTATCAGGTGTTATATGCATAAACATATCTCGGCCTTCCATATTTGGTCCACTCTCTACAGTACCCAAATCTTCGGTGCCTTCTTTTATTCTATCCATTAAATCATATCCTAATTCCTTATGCACCAGTTCTCTACCTCTGAATTTAACTCTTACTTTAACTTTATCTTTATCATTAAGAAAACGTCGCGCCTGCTTTAATTTTACTTGAAAATCATGATCATCAATTTTAACACCCATCTGTACTTCTTTAACATTCATGACGTTTTGATTCTTTTTGGCTTCTTTTTCCTTTTTAGCCTGTTCATATTTGTATTTACCATAATCCATCATTTTACAAACCGGCGGATCAGCCTGTGGTGCAACCTCCACCAGATCAAGTCCTTTTTCATCCGCTCTTTCTCTGGCTTCCTTTATAGGCTTTATACCTATCTGTTCACCTTCAGAATCGACGAGCCTAATTTTATTCGCACGAATCTCATCATTAACTCTTAAATCTTCCGCGATTTTATCCACCTCCTGGAAGTAAATTAAAAAGCGGGCCAAATTTGGCCCGCTTAAATTACACAATCCTCCCCAAATATTCGGGGTTAAGATTATTAACCAATGATCCTATCATTGGTGAGAAGCAGGCGCTCCTTCTTTATTGTCATATTGTATAATACCAGAACGAGCCTAATAAGTCAACTCTTTTTTTCTGCAATTTCCACTTTTACGTCCTCAATAAATTCTTTCAGGGAAAATTCTCCTTTATCTCCATCCCGTCTATGTCTAACAGAAACAGTTCCTGATTCCTCTTCCCGCGAACCGACTATTAACATATAAGGTATTTGCTGCACCTGTGCTTCCCTTATCTTATAACTAACCTGCTCATCTCTAATATCCATTTCCGCTCTTATATCAGCATCCTGCAGCTCACTTCTTATTTTATCTGCATAATCATGCTGGTCCTGCGAGACAGGTATAACCTTCGCCTGAACAGGTGCCAGCCAGGTGGGGAAAGCTCCCGCAAAATGCTCAATCAAAATACCCAAAAATCTCTCAATACTACCAAAGATTGCTCTATGAATCATTACCGGTCTGTGCTCTTCATCATCTTCACCAATATAAGTTAAATCGAATCTCTCGGGCATCTGAAAATCAAGTTGAATGGTGCCGCACTGCCAGGTCCTGCCCAGACAATCCTCCAGATTAAAATCTATTTTCGGACCATAAAATGCTCCATCTCCATCGTTGATAACATAATCAAGACCTTTATTTACTATGGCATTCTTCAGGGCCTCTGTAGCCTTCTCCCATAGGGCATCATCTCCCATGGCATCTTCTGGTTTTGTACTTAGCTCCACATTATAATCAAAATCAAAAGCACTGTAAAGAATTTCTACCAGCTCTATTACACCATTTAATTCATCTTCAATCTGTTCCGGCAGACAAAATATATGAGCATCATCCTGGGTAAATGCTCTCACCCGCATCAATCCATGTAAAGTTCCGGAACGTTCATGTCTGTGCACAAGCCCCAATTCTCCCAGACGCAGGGGAAAATCCCTGTAACTATGCAGTTTATTATTATATATTTTGATCACTCCCGGACAATTCATGGGTTTTACCGCATGTTCCTGCTCATCAATTTCAGTAAAATACATATTATCTTTATAATGGTCCCAGTGTCCGGAACGCTCCCATAATTTTTTGTCCAGAAGTATAGGAGATTTTACCTCTTTATAACCAAATTCCCGGTGCTGTTCCCGCCAGAAACTTATCAATTCATTCCAGATAACCATTCCCTTAGGATGGAAGAAAGGAAATCCTTTGCCCTCATCATGAAGACTAAAAAGATCCAGTTTCTGTCCCAGCTTCCTGTGATCTCTTTTTTTGGCTTCTTCCAGCATTTCCAGATGTTCGTCCAATTCTTCTTCCTTAACAAATGCAGTGCCATAAATTCTCTGCAGCATCGGATTATTCTCATCTCCCCGCCAATATGCGCCTGCTACAGAAAGCAGTTCATAAGCTGTCATCTTTCCTGTTCTTGGCAGATGAGGCCCGCGACAGAGATCGATGAAATCCCCCTGACGGTAAAAACTAATGTACTCATCCTCAAGTTCCTCTATTAATTCCAGCTTATAAGTTTCACCTTTTTCTTCCATCAACTCCAGGGCTTCTTCTCTGGGCAGCTCTTCCCGCCTAATTTTCAAGTCCTGAGAAATTATTTTTTCCATTTCTGCTTTAATTTCCGCAAAATCTTCCGAAGATATTGTTGATTCCAGATCAATATCATAGTAAAAACCATCATCAGTGGTAGG
>CAYOFJ010000245.1:0-3036 GCA_964403065.1 uncultured Halanaerobiaceae bacterium
AAGCTGGCAAAATCTTGTGGGGAAGAATATTTATCAAACAATTTCGAAGTAACTTTATTCACCTGAGTATCTGTAGTTTGAGCAGATAAAATTGTAGCTATTAACAACTGAAATGGAGTTTCAAAATTTAAAGCAGTATCAGGCACCGGATATTTATTCGCTAATACTTCTCTAATATTTTTGATATTTTCTTCTTGCAAAATTTTTTCTCCTTTCTTGTTGATATTTAACTGCTTAAAATTTGTTATAAAAGTTTAGCAATGTTAATATTGTATATGTAGTATATGTACAAATAACCACCTTTACATAAATAAATTTCTGAATTAAGGAGGAGAATCTCCAAAATGAATAAGATAAAACAAAATAATAAAATATTTGGTTTTGATATAGACGGTGTATTAACTTATGAAGGTCAGGGTAATAACAATATATGGGTAAAATATTTACAAAAATTTTTAGGTGAAAAAATAGAAATAAAAAACAACAGCTACGACTTTTGTGAAGCTTTTGAATTAAGTCAGGAAACTTTAAATGAATTTTTAGATAAACATCTGGAAGAAATATATGCTTCAGTTCCCAGGGCTCCAAAAGCAGATGAGGTTTTATCCAAATTAAAATCTGAAAATTACTATATAGTGTTAATAACAGCTCGAGATAAAGAATTTAGAAATTTAACAGAAAAATGGCTTAAAAAACATAATATAATATATGATAAATTATTTCATGAGAGTAATAAAGCAAAAATAGCAGATAAAATGGGGCTGGAATTATTTGTTGATGATAAAAAAGAAAATATTATAGAGTTGAATAAAGTTGGCATTCCTACACTGGTATTTGATAGTCATCACAACAAAGATTTAAATCAGGAACATTATTTCGAACGTGTTAATAACTGGGAACAAATTCAGGAAATTATAAATGAAAGTTTTATCTAAAAGCACTTCTACCAATAAATTCTCTTAATATAGAAGTTTGAGGCACAGATAAATCGGGCATTGGAGTAAAATAAGACAAAACTTCTTTCAAACGACGTGCTTCATGATACACCGGGTTGGATTCATTTACTCTATTTAATAAGGGAAGTAAATATTTTTTCAATACTGCAAGCTCATAGATCAGGGCTGAATTGAACATTACATCAGCATTTTCTTGATAAGGAAAAATATTTTTTTCTTCTCCTCGCCTAACGCTTGGCCACCATTCTATAGTTGTCTGTAAGTCATGGCCACGATATTTATAATCTCGAATAATTCTTCTCAATAATCGAGTATCTGAAGTGGGAATCCTATTGTGCTGGTCTAAATTTAATTGAGTAAGAGCACTTACGTAAATTTTAAATTTATGATTTTGCGGTATAATTGGAGTCAATTCCTCATTTAAACCATGTATTCCCTCAACAAGTATGGGTTGATCTTCTTCAATTTGCAAATACTCACCTGACATTTCCCGAACTCCTTCTTCAAAGTTAAAACTAGGAACTTCAATCTTTTCACCCTGTATTAATTTAAGCAAATGATCATTAAACAAATCCAAATCTATTGCCTCAAGGGCTTCAAAATCATAATTGCCCTCCTCATCAAGAGGTGTATTTTCTCTGTTCACAAAATAATCATCTGTAGATATTGTAACTGGTTCTAATCCATCAACTCTCAATTGAGTTGCCAACCGATGAGTAAAAGTAGTTTTGCCAGAAGAAGTAGGACCAGCAATTAATATTATTTTTCTATTTTCTATCTCCTCATATATTTGATCTGCAATTTTAGCGATTTTTCTTTCATGTAAGGCTTCAGAAATTCTAACCAGTTCTTCGTGCTCATTATTTTCAATAATTGCATTTAAATCACTTACATGCCCAACTTCTAAAATATCTCCAAGTCTTTCATATTCCAGAAAAACATTGGCCAATTTAGGCTGATCAACAAATTCTGGCACCTGATTTGAATTTTTTGTGTGAGGAAAAAGAAGTATAAAACCAGGCATGCAATAATGAAGATCAAACTTATCTAAATAACCAGTTGAAGGAACCATATAATAATAGAAATAATCATAGTAATCGTCAAGACAATAACTGGTAAATTTCTTTTCATCCTGACAATTTCTGATTAATTCTACTTTGTCCTTCATCCCCTGCTGCTTATATATATCAATTAATTCTTCTTTGGGTTTTACTTCTTTAAATAAAGGGAGATCTTCTTCCACAAATTTATTCATTTTTATTTTAATTTTCTTTAAATCATGTTGAGTTAGAGGTGAATTTTTTAAAAGTTCACAATAAACTCCGTTACTAAGTGAATGTTCGATCTTTAAATCTGCTTCTGGATAAATCTCATAAACTGCTTTTGCCAGCAACATAAAAAGACTTCGTCTATATATTCTATTTCCTAATTCTTCTCCTCTATTTAAAGTTTTAATTTTACAGCTTTCTTCGGGTTTGTAATTTAATCGATAAATTTGGTTATCAATAATAGCCGCTACTATTCTATCATTATTGATAGAACTGGCTTCAAACATTTCTTCTAAACTCATACCTCGTTGAAAACTGTATTTTTCATTATTAATAAATATATCTATCATTTAATGAATTCCTCCTTACTTCCAGCAGTTTTGTACAAAATTTGTTCATTAATTTTATCAGTTTCCTGAAAAGCTTTCTTTTTTAAAAATTCTGTAGCTCTTTTTTTATTTTCCTGCCAATGCCATCTATACAAGCAATAATATGCATAATACCGAAGTACAGAAGATGGATGATTACTTATGTTTTTAATAATGTCCCAATATATAGGAGTGCGATTGTTGCCCAAAACAATTAACATATTTCTAATTAAAATACGTTTGCCCAACCAGTTGAAAACAAACCCATCCCAACCTCTGGGCATATCTTTTTTATGTAATAACAATATTTCTTTTACTGTTAAATCTCCAATTTCTGGCCAACCGTATTTTAATAAATCTACATCTTCAAATTTTTTTTGGGTTGCATAATTCTTATCATTATTGTAAGGACAAACCAATTGACAAATATCGCATCCCCAAAAA
>CAYOFJ010000245.1:3046-3494 GCA_964403065.1 uncultured Halanaerobiaceae bacterium
GGTTTTCAATATTTTCGACTAATTCACAGGATAATCTTCCATGTTTTTTAGTTAAATCACTGATACATTTGTCGGTATTGATTTTTTAATTAATTTTTAAGGCTGATACCGGGCAATTATTTATACATTTACGGCAATTTTTACAGTATTCTTCAGTAGAAACAGAACTTTTAAATCTACTTTTATCTTCTATTTTGTCTTTTTTAATTTTCAGAGGAGAAACTAAGATTCCCAGAGAACCAAATGAACCATATTCAGGAAGTATGAGCAGTTTATTTTTGCCTTTAAAACCAATTTTAGCCTGCTGAGCAAGCTCTTTTTCCGGCAGAGGATGATCATCAACCCCCCACCATGCTTTATTATAATAAGGTTTTTGAAGTAAAGTACCAGCTAATTCGGAAATTCTTTGCTTAACTATCCTGTGATAATCAAAAATTTGAGCAAAATA
>CAYOFJ010000246.1:0-3456 GCA_964403065.1 uncultured Halanaerobiaceae bacterium
AACCCTATTAAAACGCCTATAATCTTTACTTGTATCTTCTGCTGGACCGGAAATTATTAAAGGGGTACGTGCTTCATCTATTAGAATACTGTCAACCTCATCCAGTATGGCGTATTCATGGCCTCTCTGTACGATATCTTCTTCATTATAGGCCATATTATCTCGTAAAAAGTCGAAGCCAAATTCATTATTTGTTCCATAAACAACATCACATTTATACTGCTCTTTTCTTTCTTCAGGAGGCATACCATTTAAAATAACTCCCACCGAAAGACCTAAAAATTTATAAATTTGTCCCATCCATTCACTATCTCTCTCAGCCAGATAATCATTAACAGTCACAACATGAACACTTTTGCTAGCTAAAGAATTAAGATAAACCGGCAGAGTTGCAACCAGTGTTTTTCCTTCACCGGTCTTCATCTCCGCAATTTTTCCTTCATGCAGAGCAATACCACCCATTAACTGAACATCATAATGACGAAATTCTTCCTCAGTAGAACGTTGAGAAGCTTCGCGCACAACGGCAAAAGCCTCCGGCAGTAAGTCCTCCAGAGACTCTCCCTGCTGATATCGTTTCTTAAACTCTTCAGTTTTCCCCTGCAAAGCCTCATCCGATAACTTCTGCATCTCTGGTTCCAGACTATTTATTTCTTCCACAATTTCTTCATATCTTTCCAGCTGTTTTTCATTAAAACTTTTGAAAAATTTCTTAAAAACATTACTGATACTTCCTAACATAATAAAATCACCCTGATAAAGTTTATTGAAGCTGTAAATTTCTCGCTTAAAATTCAAATCGGTAAAAATCTATTTCCCATTTATGTAATTATATCACTTATCTATAATAAACTCAATCCGGCCACCCAAACTACCGGGGTGGCCGGATATTTAAAAAATATATTTTTAAAGACTAATTTACCTCTTATTATTTTTAAACGTAGGCTCAATTAATCCATAATTCCCGTCATTACGACGATAAACAACATTTACTTCTTCTGTTTCTGCATTAGAAAATACAAAGAAATCATGGTCTAGAAGATCCATCTGCATAACTGCTTCTTTTACATGCATTGGTTTTACAGGAAAAGATTTAGTTTTGACAATTTCTGGTTCAAATTCCTCTTCTCCATCATCCTGCTTAACTTCATCAGGCAGTAAGTCTTCTTCTTCATCCATCAACTGCTGGGTTCTTTTCTGTCTATACTCTTCCTCTTCTTCCTGGCGCTGTTCCCGCAGCCGGCGATTAATTTTGGTTTTATATTTATGAACCTGTCTTTCCAATTTATCCATAACACCGTCAATTGAAGCATACATATCTCCTGTCTCTTCTTCTCCGCGCAAAATCAAACCGCCAATATGAGCGGTAACTTCAACTATGTGTCTTTCTTTTTCCACCTCAAGTGAAACCTGAGCTTCCATGGGCTCTTTTTCAAAAAACTTCTCCAGTTTACCTACTTTTTCTTTAGCATATTCCTTTAAAGATGGCGTAACATCAATATTTTTGCCATAAATCATAACTTTCATAAATAACCAGCTCCTTTCCAAAACATCTCATATAATTACAATATAAATACTAATAGATATAATTTTTTAGTTCTAATATTTAAATTCTAGGAAAAGAAACATTATCCTGCTTACTAACTGCAGCAGCCGTCAAAGCTATTATTTTATCTGCTCCCTGCGCAAATAAATTACCAGCCGCTTCCCTTAGAGTGCTGCCAGTTGTTACAACATCATCAATTAATACTATAACTTTATTTCGCAATCGACTTCTAAGTTTCTTCTCAACCCGAAAAGCCCCATTCAATACATCTCTTCTTTCATCAGAATTTAATTTGTAAAGAGGAGGAGTCTCACGACAGCGCAATAAAATTTTATCACAAAATTGCAGGGAAAGTTTATCGGCAATTAATCTGGCAATAGCACCCGCCTGATTAAACCCGCGGGATTCCAGACGTCGTCGGGAAAGAGGTATGGGAAGTAGTAAAACATCTGTCGAGAAATCATCTGATTTATGCACCCAAAATTTTACCATAATCTCAGCCAGCGGAACTGCAGCTTTGTAATTTTTATTGTATTTTAAATCTCTAATTAAATCACGAGCCAGACCTCGATATATCAAAGGGGAAAGTATTCTATCTATAAGATTTAGATCTTTGTTGGTTTCCTGAATCTTTTGCAAAAAAGAGGGTTTATTACCGATATTTATTTCTGGCAAATTTACGTTATCCTCATTAAAACACATTTTATTTAGACATTTATCACAAATCCAGTTAATCTGTGAATAAATTATGCGCGCATTACAGCATAAACATTCAGGTTGGGGAGGAAAAAGATCGAACCACCCCATTTACTCTACAACACCCTGAAAATTTATTTCCTCCCTGATTTCTTCCATCTTCTTCCGTGCCCGCTGTAGAGCATTATCTACTGATTTTAAATTCACATCCAGCTCTTCAGAGATCTGACGATAACTTTTATTTTCCAGGTATTTAATAAAAGCGTTATGTTCTAACTCTGTCAATTTATCTTTTATTTCATCCATCAAAAGATCAATCAATTCCCGGTAAATAAAAAACTCTTCCAGATCATCTCCATCATCTGATATTATTTCATTATAAGTGCGCTGGTTTTCTCCTTTGTCTATCGACTTATCCAGTGAAGTAGAGTTATTTAAAGGCATATGTTTTTGTCTATTGGCCTTTTTAATGGCTGAAACTAACTGCCGGTGAATACATAGCTGGGCGAAGCCGCGAAATGAAGCTTCTCTCTCTTCTTTATAATCTCTAATTGCCTTATAGAGTCCTACCCGCCCTTCCTGGATAACATCATCCTTGTCCAGACCCTTGATAAAAAAGTATCTAGCTTTAGCATAAACTATATCCATATTATTATCTATAAGCTTCTCTATTGCCCGGACATCTCCCTGCTGAGCTTTACTTACTATTTCTTCCATATTTTTTGTTTCACTCATTTAACCACCTCATTTTCAAGAATGATGAGATGAAAGAATTCTCTCTATAATCTGTGTAGTAGATTTTGAAGAAGTTGGCTTTATAAATTTGACTTCTCCCCCTATTTGCTGAACAGTTTTCCATTCAGGAAGTGTGGTAGGATCATAATCGCCCCCTTTGATATAAATATCCGGTCGCAATTTAGATATTACCCTATCACAGGTGGATTCCTCAAAAGAAGTCACAATATCGACCGATTCCAGGGCTGCCAGAACCTCCATCCTTTCTGTTAGAGGATTAATGGGTCGATTATCCCCTTTTAATTTTGCCACTGAATCATCACTATTAACTGCAACTATTAGCTGATCAACCAGCTCTTTGGCCTCACGCAAATACCGAACATGCCCTACATGAAGCAGGTCAAAACAACCATTAGTTAAGCCTAATATATCCTGCTGAACCCCCGGAGATTTATAATTTAAGATTTCATCTAAATCCA
>CAYOFJ010000247.1:0-3453 GCA_964403065.1 uncultured Halanaerobiaceae bacterium
TTCACTGTGGTTAATTTTTCGATTTTTGGTGTTTTTTGGGTGCATAATAGGAGGAGGTCGGTAGGTTGGAATCCCAACCTACCGACCTCCTCCTATACTGCTCCTATTGCATGAAGTTATATTTCATTATTTTGATACATATCGGAGATCAAAACTTTCCCCGGTTTAACTGAGCTGATTATTCAGCAAATAATGCGTCTACAAAGGAATCGGGGTCAAAATCCTGCAGATCGGCTGCCTGTTCACCTACACCAATTAAACGAATGGGAATTCCCAGCTCATTTCTAACTGCCACAACAATACCGCCGCTGGCTGTACCATCAAGCTTGGTAAGAGCTATACCATCAACATCAACAGCCTCATTAAATTTTTCAGCCTGATGCAGAGCATTTTGCCCTGTAGTAGCATCAAGAACCAGAAGAACTTCCACATTTTCTTCTCCGGCTTCCCTACCGATAACTCTGCGCACTTTTTCTAACTCCTGCATGAGATTTTTCTGAGTATGCAGTCTACCGGCAGTATCAACAATCAACAAATCTGTATCTCTGGCTTCGGCTGCCTGAACTGCGTCATAAGCTACTGCAGCAGCGTCTGCACCTTCCTCCTGAGCAATAACATCAATACCCAGTCTGTGTCCCCAGGTTTCGATCTGCTCTATAGCTCCGGCTCGAAAAGTATCTCCGGCCGCCATCAGCACGTCTTTACCTTTATTATTATAGCGATTTGCCAGTTTGGCAATAGTTGTAGTCTTACCCGATCCATTTACTCCTACCACCATCAAAACTTTTAAACCATCCCATGATCGTAAAACTTCTTCTTCACCTGATAAAATCTCCCGAATTTTATCCTGAAAAACTGCAAACAAATCTTCCGGATCTTCCAGATTTTCTTCTTTTTGATATTCTTTCAGTTCCGAAATTAAATCCATTGTGGTCTGTACGCCCACATCTGCTTTTATCAAAGTTTCTTCCAGCTCCTCGTAAAGTTCCTCGTCAATTTTGCTGCGTCCGGAAAATATTCCGCCAACTTTGTTCACAAAACCTTCGCGCGACTTTTTGAGCCCGTCTTTTAAACGACCAAAAAGACTCTTTTCATTTTGTTCCTGTTTTTCTTCCTGTAAAATCCCTTCGTCTTCCGGCTCTATTTCTTCTTCACTGTCTTTATTTTTATCATCATCACTGCCAAAAATATTGAGCATACTAATTTACCTCCTTAACTCCAGCTGTCTACATAAATCCGTGAACTCCTGAGCAATATTATATCTTCTCTTGCGCAGTTTCACCTCTGCCTCCGGGTCTTCCACCCGAAAAAACTCCTGTTCTAAAGCTTCATTCTCATCTGCTAACTGAAATAATTTATCACTTTTCCGAACCGCCATGACTCCCTTGATTTCTCCCGTTTTATCGTGGCCTACTGCCACAATAGGACGGCCCCAGGTACCGGGCCCAGCCATAGCATCACTCATATGCATAACTCCCGATCCTCCGGGATGGGTATGTACAATAGCTGTATTTTCCGGCATAATCTCGGTATAAAATTTCCTTAGTGACATACCCTTAATTTCATGATAAGAGTTGGCCAGAAGGCGAGAAGGTATATACCCCATGCCACCTACTATAATATCACTGCACCGGGTGATATGGCCTTCTTCATCAATTTTACCGTAAGCTGCAACTTCTCTGCCCGGCTCTGTATCGAGAGATTTTTTCACCAATTCCTGAGCAAAATCTTCTTCCACAGAAACCAAATCCTGCCGATTAACCTTCCAGGGCTCGGAACAGCATTGATTTTCCTGAGATACATCTGCTTCTACACTTTTAAGCTTTCCACTCATTTCTAAAAATTTAAGTCGAAGTTTGGTAACACCTTTTAGTGCTTTTCTTTCCGCCTGCATATCTTTTGCAGCCAGAGAATCCAGTTGAGCTTTTTCCGAACGAGTTGCCAGCTGGAAATGTTTTTCCTGTGGTTTGAGAATACCAATACCCGCTACCTGCTGATGTTTAATTCCAATTTTGATCACCGGCATACCAAATAAATTTATGGCAGAAGTGCTTATTATTAAACCTGTCTGACCGGGATCAGTTGTTATATAAACAGCATTATCTGAGAGAGAATTAATCATCTCCAGTAGTGAGGCGTTTTCCTGCGGAGAAACTTCCGAAAGCAAAATTCGGTGAGGAATTCCCGAAACCCCTCCATCAATTATCCTGCTGTGACTGCTGATTATTCCTTCTTCATCAACATATCCTATGGTACCAACTTTACGTCCCTGACCCAGTCTATTACTCTGTTCCACCATTTTTTGTACCAGTGGTTGAGCTATTCCTTTAATATCCAAAGATTATAGTCACCCCTAATAAAAATTTCTTATTTACCGCCCGGTTCTTTCGGTAATACCTCGATATTTATTGAGCCTGTTCCCGGGCCATTTGTTTATCATACTGTATAGATACAAGTCGGGAAACTCCATTTTTAGACATTGTGACCCCGTAAACTGTATCGGCAATTGCCATCAACCTTTTACGGTGAGTAACGATAATAAATTGGCTGTACTGAGAATATTCCTTAATAAATTCAGCGAACATATCTAAATTGGCATCATCCAGGGAAGAATCTATCTCATCTAACACATATATAGGACTGGGATTCACCTCTAAAAAAGCAAACAGCAGCGCAATTGCCGTTAACGCTTTCTCTCCCCCGGAAAGTAAAGACAGTCTCTTTAATCTTTTCCCGGGAGGGCGAGCAGTAATATCCACACCGGTCTCCAGTGGATTTTCCGGGTCCGTTAATTCTAATTCTGCCTCTCCTCCCCTGAATAACCTGGCGAAAGTATCCTGGAATTCCTTGTTCACCTGCTCAAATGTTTCCCTGAACATTTCTGACATCTTTTCCTCCAGCTCTTCTATTACACCATTGATCGAGCTGCGAGCTGACAGCAGATCCTCTCTTTCCTCCTGGAGAAATTCATGGCGGGAATTCAGGCGCTCATATTCATCTACGGCCCCCAGATTGACTTCTCCCAGCTGTTTCAATTCCTTTTCCAGTTGAGAAATCTTTTCTCGAGGGTCCCCCTCCTGATCATCCGGGGAAAACTCCTCTTTAGCTTCAGCAATTGTCAGATCATATTTATCCTTTAAACGGTTTATGATTCTTTCCTGCTTGGATTCAAGTTTGCCGATTTTCAGCTGCATGGAATGCAGCTCTTTTTCCGCTTCGGATTTTTCCTCACGATAGTTTTCCAATTTATTTTCTCGACGGGAATATAGCTTCTTACACTGTGATAATTCTTCCTGTAAATTTTCCTTTTCAGACTCCAGCTGCTTTTGCCTGGTCTGAGCTTTATCCCTTTTTGCCTTTAATTTTTGTCTTCTCTGATCAATTTTTTCCAGTTCATCTTTATTTTCAGCTATTTCCTTTACCAGCTCTTCCTGCTGACTGCTATTACTGTCA
>CAYOFJ010000248.1:0-3453 GCA_964403065.1 uncultured Halanaerobiaceae bacterium
AGAGCTGTATCCTGATCGAAAGATTGGCCCTGAGGTGTCAGTAAAATTGTCTCCGGTATTTCACCCCGACAGGTAGATACTGCCCTGTGTGCGCGGTAAATGGGCTCGGGTTTCATAACCATACCCGCACCGCCCCCGTAAGGATAATCATCAACATTAGCATGTTTATCAAGAGCAAACTCTCTAATATCAACTGAATTAACGTCAATGATATTCTCTTCCAGAGCCCGACCTGTGATGCTTTCGGCCAGTGGCCCGGGAAATAGATCGGGGAAAATTGTCAGCACATCAAAATAAATTTCCGGACCGCCAGTCATAATTCTAGCAGTCCCGGCAGTGGTTTAATGGTTATCTCCTGCTGGTCCCTGTCAATTGATAATATAATCTCCTTAGCTGCAGGAATCAAATATTCCTGATCTTCTTCATTACGTACTACAAAAATATCTGTACCTTTATTGGTCCATACCTGTTCCAATTCTCCCAGATATCGGTCATCATCAGTTTTTACAGCAAAACCTTTAATCCGATATATATAATATTCATAAGGGGACAATTCAGGCAATTCTGACTCGGGCAGACTAATATAACTTCCTTTTAAAGCTTCTGCAGCCTCAATATCATCAACTGCTTCCAGTTTCAAAACTATAAAATCATTTTGCTCCCGAGCAGACTCTATTTTCAGCCTGCTTTTCTCCCGGGGTTTTTCTACCACTACACTTTCCAGCTGAAAAAATCTTTCGGGATTATTGGTCAGGGGTTCAACCCTTACATGACCTTTATTCCCCTGATACCGCACTATCTGTCCCAGGAGTATCAGTTCATCCTTCATGTAAATCTTCCTTCCAGACTTACTTTATGTCTACTTTAACTTTTTTATCTGCCTTTTTAGCTGCTGCATTAACAACTTTTCTTATGGCGCGGGCTATTCGTCCCTGTTTGCCGATTACCTTACCCATATCTTCTTCGGCAACGGAAAGTTTAATTCTAACACTTTTTTCACCTTTTTCTTCTTTAACTACAACTTCTTCTGGGTTGTCTACTATACTGCGGGCTATAATCTCTACCATCTCTTTCACTGGCAGCCCTCCTTATTGCTCATTTTCTTCACCTTTAAATTTAGCCCAAACTCCGGTGTCTTTTAGCAGACTACGCACGGTGTTCGAAGGTTTGGCGCCATTTTCCAGCCATTCTAAAGCTTTTTCTTCATCCAGGTCAATCTCTGATGGCTGGGGTTTGGGATCATAAGTGCCAATTTCCTCCAGAAAGCTACCAGTAGGAGCATTACGAGAATCGGATACTACCACGCGAAAAGAAGCCTGTCTTTTCTTACCAATTCTTTTCAATCTAATCTTTACTGCCATATTTTTTCACCTCCATGAAATTATCTGTTGCTATAAAATTATTGCCTGTATATAAAAATATATAATATATTATGATACTATAAGTTTAATTTAAAAGGGTAGATTGAAGCCTCCGGGTAAACCACCTGACATTTTATCTTTCTTTTTATTGAGCTGTTTCATCATTTTTTTGGTCTGCCTGAATTGCTTGAGCAGTCTGTTTACATCCTGAATCTCTGTACCGCTGCCTTCAGCAATTCGTCGTCTGCGGCTGCCATCAATTATTTCAGGATTATTTCTTTCTTCCGGTGTCATAGAACTTATAATAGCTTCAATTTTATCCAGCTGCTCTTCCTCTACCTGGATATCTTTCAGCTTTTGGGCTGCCCCCATACCCGGCAGCATGCCCATAATCTCATCGATAGGCCCCATATTACGCACCTGATCCATCTGGTCCATGAAATCAGCCAGTGTAAACTTATCTTCACGCAATTTTTCTTCCAGCTCTTCCGCCTGTTTTTCATCAAAGGATTCTTCTGCTCGTTCTATGAGACTGAGCATGTCCCCCATACCCAGAATTCGGGAAGCCATACGATCTGGATGAAAAGGCTCCAGCTGATTTAATTTCTCTCCTACACCGGCATATTTAATGGGCCGTCCGGTAACTTCTTTTATGGATAAAGCAGCACCACCGCGGGCATCACCATCAAGCTTGGTCATAAACATACCGTCTATATCAAGTCTCTCAGAAAACTTTTCAGCCACATTTACAGCATCTTGACCGGTCATGGCATCCACCACCAGCAAAATTTCGTCAGGATTGACACTGGATTCTATACGGCTGAGTTCATCCATAAGTTCCTCGTCTATATGCAGACGTCCAGCCGTATCTACTAATACCATATCATTATCATGAGACTTAGCTGAAGATACAGCACCTTTGACAATATCTACTGGATCATTTTGATCTCCCATCTGAAATACATCAACATCCAGCTGTTTACCCAGCTGTTCCAGCTGATCAATGGCCGCCGGTCGATAAACATCTGCTGCTACCAGCAGAGGCTTTTTACCCTCTTTTTTGAAATGATTGGCCAGTTTACCAGCAGAAGTAGTTTTACCTGAACCCTGAAGACCAACCAGCATTATAACTGTTGGTGGTTTATCGGCAAAATTAATGCCTTCATGTTCTCCACCCATAAGATCAGTAAGTTCCTCTTTGACGATTTTAATAACCTGTTGAGCGGGAGTGAGGCTTTCCATAACTTCTTTCCCCACTGCCCTCTCTTCTATGCGATTTATAAAGTCTTTGACTACCTTGTAATTTACATCAGCTTCCAGGAGAGACATTCTCACTTCTTTTAAAGCAGTTTTGACATCATCTTCCGAAAGTTTTCCTTTGCCTCTGAGCTTATCAAATGTCTCCTGCAGCTTCTCAGCCAGCCCTTCAAAAACCATATTAAAACCTCCTATAGGCAGTTTTTTATGCGCCTAACTGCCTCGAGTAATTGCTGGCGGTCCTGTTCCTCTAAAGGCTTATCTTTCTCCAGCCTGGCCAGCAGGCAGTCAGTTTCCTTCTGCAGGACTTGATAACTGGAAAGCATTCCTAACTTGTCCTCATATTCATGCAGCTGTTCTTCAGCTTTTTTGAGGTGATCATGTACACCCTGACGACTTATCTCCAAATTCTCGGCAATCTCTCCCAGAGAATAATCCTGATAAAAATACAAACGCATAATTTCCTGGCGCCTGGGGGTAAGCAAGTTACCATAAAAATCGAACAGCTGACTTAAATTAACCGTTTTTTCCAGCAAAATCATCACCTGCTGTAAAGTAATTTATCTTTACACAAACACACACAGAACAGTATAACTGATTTGTTCTTTTATGTCAAGACTCAAGAAAAAATATTTGAATTTGTGGCCAGAATCTGGAAGAAGATAGGAAGACAATAGGAGGAGGTCGGTAGGTTGGGATTCCAACCTACCGACCTCCTCCTATACTGCTCCTATTAAATTTAGTTTTCGCATTATTAATATCGAGGAATTTTTATCAAACTTTATTTGTTAATTTCCTTAACAATCCTTTAAATGAGATCTATGTTTAATTATAA
>CAYOFJ010000249.1:0-3446 GCA_964403065.1 uncultured Halanaerobiaceae bacterium
TGTTTTACGTCACCGCTGCCGTCCCCAATAATTTCCACATTCAGCTCATACTCCCTGGGAACAAAAACTGCCTTTATCTGCTGATTTTCCCGTTCGGCAGTAAAAGTTTCACTGGGTTGAGAAGAATAAAAATTGCCATCTACCAGCCAGCTTTGAAATCTCCAGCCATCACTGTCCTCAGCTGACAGCTGAAAAGTGCTGTCTTTGGCAAAACTGCGTCTTTTACCAGTCAGATCATGGTTATCATCATAATTTTCCTCATTATCCATTATAATAGACCCATCACCTTCAACTGCAAAATCTATCTCGTACATTATGGGCTCTGTTAATAAATCACAGCCCGTAACAGCCCAGGCTATCATAATAAGTAAACATACGGCAGTTAGTTTCTTAAACAAAATTATCCTCCTCCCACCGACATATAACTGCTTTGATTGAACTGTAATTTCACTATATAAGTTTCCAGCAGGCAAACACCTTTAATAAATTATATCATAATTTCTAAAAATTTTATAGTTTTTGCGCTTATGCGATAATCAGGTGCTCTCAAAAATTCCCGGGCCCGGGATATATACTTGCTTAAACAAATATTGAAATAATGGACCGGGGCTCTCGCCCCGGAATCTAATAGCGATATAGAGCTTATTTTGCCAATATTGCTTAAAAGCTTATGCCGAAACCCACATTCACACCCAGCCAGAATGGTTCATCAAAATCCTCTGTTACCGCTCCATACAGAGTCCTCTGCCCCACTATTCCTAAATCAATTTCTAAGGGACCAATAGAAGGCGCAAAACCCGTCTTGACCATCCCTGTTAGCCCACCTACTCCTCCAATGCTTATGTAACCTATACCATATTGTGTGTAAAAATTGTTTTCCAGTTCATATTTCAAACCACCCCGGGCCTGAAAAGAAGTATAACCCAAATAATCTCCCAATTTCATAAGACCTTCCACACTTATCAGGTCCGGTGAAATTGCCCTGCCGGGCATATCTAACCCCATAGGCAGTTCCAGTCTTCCTCCCACCCAGGGCATTCCCAGATCAAGCATCTGTAGTTCTGCAACCCCATGAGACCCAAACACCGAGGCAGCGTCTATTTCCTCTGGTTCTTCATCATTTACAACATCTTCAAAAGCCAGAGCCTCACCTGTAAATATAGAAGTTAACATCAGGCAGACAACAACAGAAAATATCAATATTCCTTTGACCCATTGTTTTTTTGAGCCTGCAATTCCTGACATAAATTTCATATCAACTCACTCCTTTCTGAGAATTTTATCAATTTCTGCTAGAGAAACTAGAGTTGTTTCACCTGCTAAAACCACCTGAATATCATCATCTACAGGTTCTCCACTATAAACATCGCCTTCCCTGGTGGTCAAGTTCCAATCTCCATTTTCCCGAACCAGACTTTCCAGGTTCTCTCCCTCCATTTCAATCACAGTTATTCCCGCATCAAAACTTATAACATCATTAAGTTCAGTGCTGAATACATCTCCGTCTACGGTCGTTATCTCAAATTCAATCTCTTCCTCTCCATCACCCACCGCATATTGCTCTTCTAGAGCCGAATCTGAATAGCGCTGCTTATCTCTTTCCCTCTGCTCTAATACTGTATTTTGCACATCTTCAGAAATCTCATCCACAATGTAGTCCAGAACCTGCTCAACTTCATCTTCTTCCATTAGCTCCTCAAAATCAGGCCCGTCCCCAAATCCGGCAAAAGTGGACTCAAATTCCAGAGTTCCGCTCTCATTACCCAGGGCCGCAGCGTCCCGGGTTTCCGTTCTCACCCGCCAGGAAATATCCGCCGTAAACTCCAGCACATAATGTTCAACTCCTATTCCACCTACATCATCAATCTTCTCGATATCAAATTCATTAATATCCCCCATAACCATTACATGAGCATCACCCATTCTTTCGTAGGCTTCCACTCTTTCTTCGCCGGGCAGCAAAAAGTCGACATCCACTTCATCACCGGCAAATTCCTCATGTACTCTTCTTTCCACCATCTGAGCCAGTTCTCCCTCCACCACATCGGACAAAATCTCTTCTTCTACTTCTTCACCAAAAGCAAAGCGCGGAACAAGTATATCGTAACGTTCAGGAGGTGACAGGGAAATTAAGTCAATTGTCCAGTTTGCTGCCGCCCGCTGTACTGCTCCATGCAGTGCAGTCATATCTGTGGCTCCATCTCCGGTGGTTTCATAATTTCCAGTATGTATAATTCTTTGAGTTTCAATCTCCACAGCTCTGGCAGAAAAAACAGCTTCATAATCTATCCTGCCCTCCCGCTCTCTGGTAACTTCCGCGCGAGCATCACCATAAATCATAATATCAACATCCATCTCCTGTCCCAGCTCAGTCACCTTATCTACACTTTCTCTCAGCTCTTCAATTCCCTCCGCATCCCGATAATCTTCTAGAATAAAGGCATCATGAACTCCAAACCCCTCTCCCGCCAAAAATTCTTCAATTTCCATCTCCGCTCTGTGTTCATCTGCAGGTTCCTCAGCAATAGTTTCCTGAATTACTACAGCAAAAGTCAAACCTTCTTCCGCCCGGGCACTTTCTGCAGTTATCATCCCCATAGAAAGCATAAACAAAACGATAATTAAAATTGAGCCTATAAGCTCCAGAAAAAGAGTTGAGTTTTCTCCAGAAAAATTTTCTGTCATCTTAATCCTCCTCCCATTTCCAACAAGGATTTTTAAGTTTCATCCTGAATTTATAATTAAGGATGATATTTTACTACTTTATACCCATTTTTGTTGTTTACTGACACACAAACAAAATTTTTAATATTTGCTTAAAGTTCTATTTTTGAATATTTCTTAATATTCCTTAAAACTCCGCAAAAAATCTAAAGTGAGGTGAACCTTCACCGGTGATTGATAAAATCCTTATTGTTCAAAACATAACCAGCAGTTCCAAAAGGATCATTTCCACTGCTTTACCTCTGTTAATAATTTTCCTGTTGTTATCAGCCTTATTCACATCTCCACAGCTTCTGGCACAAAGTTCCGGAGATTTTGCCGGGGGAACAGGTACAGCAGATGATCCCTTTCTTGTGGAAACAGCCGAGCATCTTAATAATGTCCGCAATCATCTTTCTGCCCACTTCCAGCAGACTGCAGACATCGACCTCAGTGAAGCTTCAGTAGCCAACAACTGGCAGCCTATAGGAAATGAACATAACCCCTTCACGGGCAAATACGACGGAAATCATCAAAAAATTTCCAACTTAGTTATTCTGCGCCCCGACGAGGAAGAAGTGGGACTATTTGGCCACCTGAGTGAAGATGCCCGACTTAAAAATATTCTTCTAACATCCGTCCAGATAGAAGGCAGCGATTTTACAGGAGGACTGGCCGGTGTTAACTGGGGTGACAATGCCAGAATTACAGGCAGTCATGTTGAAGGTAAAATTTACGGCGAT
>CAYOFJ010000250.1:0-3445 GCA_964403065.1 uncultured Halanaerobiaceae bacterium
TAAGACAAAATTTGTAGCCAGAGATGGTGGTGAGATCCATGAGAGCTGATGAATTAAGAGACTTGACTGATTTAGAACTTGAACAAAAACTAAATGAATTCAAAGAAGAACTGTTTAATTTGAGGTTCCAGAATGCTACAGCTCAGCTGGATAACCCCATGCGGATCAAAGAAGTTCGCAGAACAATAGCAAGAATCAAAACTATAAAAAGAGAGCGAGAACTCGGTATAAGACAAAAGTAACATCGAGAAGGAGGTGTCCTGATGGCCCAAGATAGTCAGGGGCGCAAAGTGGAAATAGGTCAAGTAGTTAGTGACAAAATGGATAAAACTGTTACAGTAGAAATTATCAGACGTAAGCAGCATGATCTGTATAAGAAAACTATCCGACGGGGAAAAAGATTTAAAGCTCATGATGAAGATAATGAATGTAATGAAGGCGATAAAGTTGAAATCACTGAAACTAGACCCATCAGCAAACAAAAACGCTGGAGGGTGACTAAAATATTAGAAGAAGCGAAATAAATATCAGTCTGCAAAGGAGTGATTATGATGATTCAGGCTGAAAGCAGCCTCAAAGTTGCTGATAACTCTGGGGCTAGGGAATTGGTCTGTATAAGAGTTCCAGGCAGCACTGGCAAAAAATATGCAGGTATTGGAGAAAAAGTAATTTGTTCTGTCAAAGAAGCCATACCTGATGGTATGGTAGAGAAAGGTGAAATTGTTACTGCTTTGGTAGTACGCACCAAAAAAGAAGTGAAAAGACCTGATGGTTCCTATATAAAATTTGATGAGAATGCTGCAGTCATCATAGATGATGTTGACAACCCCAAAGGAACCCGAATATTTGGTCCGGTGACCAGAGAACTGCGAGATAAGAACCATATGAAAATTATTTCTCTGGCGCCCGAGGTACTTTAGCAGTTAAGGGAGGGGTGAAAAATGAAAGTAAAACAGGGTGACATGGTTGAAGTTATATATGGTAAAGATGTTGGTAAACGCGGAAAAATTTTGAATGTTGACCGTGACGATGAGCGCGTTATAGTTGAGGGTGTAAATATAGTTCATCGCCATATGCGTCCCACTCAGGATATGTCACAGGGTGGAATTATAGAAAATGAAGCTCCTATACATGTTTCTAATGTTATGCTTGTTTGTCCCGGCTGTGACAAAAAAAGCAGAGTAGGTTATGAGTTTACCGAAGGTGGGGACAAAGTTCGATATTGCAAAAAATGTGATGAAGTTATTGACGAATAAGTATAGTTGTGAAGGGAGGGAGAGTAACTTATGTCGGTTTTAGCCCAGCGTTATAAAGAGGAGATTCGTCCGGCACTTAAAGAGACTTTTGATTATGATAATATAATGGAAGCTCCCAAATTGAAGAAAATTGTTATAAACGTTGGATTGGGAGATGCCAAAGAAGATCCTGATCTTCTGGATTCAGTGATGGAAGATATGACTCGGATAACAGGGCAGCAGCCTGTTGTCACCCGAGCCAAAACTGCCATTGCTAATTTCAAAATAAGAGAAGGAATGCCCGTTGGTATGAAGATAAATCTTCGTGAGGAAAATATGTATGAATTTCTTTATAGATTGGTTAATATAGCTATGCCCAGAATACGTGATTTCCGGGGAGTTTCCCGTGATTCATTTGATGGTCGGGGTAATTTCAATCTGGGAATAAATGATCATACAATTTTCCCGGAAATTAACGTAGATGATGTTGATCAGGTTAACGGATTGCAGGTGACCATTGTTACTACAGCTGATACGGACGAAGAAGGGTATGAGCTGTTGAAAAGAATGGGTATGCCATTCAATGATTAATTAATTTTCTCTACCAGCACGGTAATAAAGTTTTGTGCTGATAGCAAAGAAACATTATAAGGAGGGGTTAAGTTTGCCTCGCAAAGCACTGGTAGAAAAAGCTAACAAAGAGCGAAAATTTTCGACTAGAGGAGTCAACAGATGTGGACGATGTGGTCGTGCAAGAGGATATATGCGGAAATTTGATTTGTGTCGAGTTTGTTTCAGGGAATTAGCTCATAAAGGGGAAATTCCTGGAGTTAAAAAGGCCAGCTGGTAATCTGAAAAGGAGGTGTTTTTATGAACAGTGATCCCATTGCTGATATGCTTACAAGAATTCGGAATGCCAATCAGGCTCAAAAAGACGTAGTGAATATTCCGGCTTCAAATATAAAAAAAGGTATTGCAGAAATTTTAGACCAGGAAGGTTTTGTTGATGATGTAAAATTAATAGAGAGGCATCCTCAGAATGATGTGAGATTGTATTTGAAATATGGTAAAAATGATGAGAAAGTAATCACAGGTTTAAAGCGCATCAGCAAGCCGGGTCTAAGAGTATATGTTGACAAGGATGAAATACCGGAAGTTTTAGGTGGATTAGGTATAGCAATAATATCCACCTCACATGGTGTAATGTCCGATAAGGAGGCTAGAAAGAAAGGGATCGGAGGAGAAGTCCTCTGTTATGTCTGGTAAGAGCCCGGATAAATTTAAGGGAGGTGAAGAAGATGTCCAGAATAGGTAAACAACCCATAGAAATTCCAGAAAAAGTTGATATAGATTTCAATAAAGAGCAGGTTACTGTTTCTGGTCCTCTGGGGCAGATGAGCAAAAGTGTACATGAGGATCTGGATCTGGAAATAGAAGATGATGAATTAAGAGTTGTAATACTCAATGAAAACAAAGAAACGCACGCTTTACAGGGAATGATGCGAAGTATTATAAATAGTATGATTGAAGGTGTGACAGAAGGCTTTACTAAAGAACTAAAAATGAAAGGTGTAGGTTATAACGCAAGCTTGCAGGGCGACTCTTTAAAATTAGAAGTGGGTTACTCCCATCCTGTAATAATAGATTCACCTGGTAATGTTGAATTTGAAGTTGAAAATGGAACAAATATAACGGTTAAAGGTACTGATAAACAGCTAGTTGGTGATGTAGCTGCTCGCATAAGATCCGTGAGAGAGCCTGAACCCTATAAAGGAAAAGGGATTCGGTATAAAGGTGAAAATATTCGTCGCAAGGAAGGTAAAACAGCAGCAGCTACAGGAGAACAGTAATTTAAGAGTCATTTTAACTGTAAAACGAAGATGGGAGGGATGTTTCTATGAGCCAGCTGGATAAACGGGAAGCTAGAAAAAGAAGACATAAAAGAATTCGACAGGATATAATGGGTACACCCAGCAGACCTCGCATGTGTGTGAATCGCAGTCTCAAAAATATTCATGTGCAGGTTATTGATGATTTACGTCGCGAGACCCTGGTGTCTGCCTCTACGAATGAACCTGAATTAAGAGAAGAGTTTGAATATGGTGGGAATAAAGAGGCAGCCCGGGTCGTAGGAGAAGTTGTTGCTGAGAGAGCTCTGGAAGAAGGAATAGAAAAAGTTGTTTTTGATAGAGCCGGTTATAAATATCATG
>CAYOFJ010000251.1:0-3402 GCA_964403065.1 uncultured Halanaerobiaceae bacterium
GCACTGTTGATCTCACCAATGAACTGATGGAAAAGCACAAAAAAGGACAGGCAGGAAAATTGATCGATAAAATTGCCAAAGTGGATCTTCTCATACTCGATGAACTGGGTTATGTGCCTTTTTCTCAAGAAGCGTCTGAACATCTATTTTCTGTGGTTTCCAATGTCTACGAAAAACAGAGCATGATTGTTACCACCAACCTTGAATTTGGTAGATGGGATGAAGTTTTCGGAGATGAGAGACTCACTGCAGCTCTTTTGGATCGTGTTGTTCACCATGCTCATATCCTTACTTTTACAGGAAAAAGCTACCGCTTTCAGCAGGCTATAGCTAAGAAAGGCAAGAACAAGGAATAATAAACAATTTACATTTTTTGGTTTCCCTTCTTTAAAGAAGGGAAACCTCTCCTAAACCATACAACCATACAATCAAAACCACCATTAACACATTACCTGGGATGCTATGTAATTTTTAGTTTCCAAACTATGTAATTCTTATTTGCCAAATACACTTTATATGAATGAATAGTAGAAAACCACCTATACAGCTAATAAAATATTTTTTTCATCTGAATCTGGTAAAATACTTAAAAGATTATTTATAAATCTACATTGGGACACTAAGAAATTGACATTTATGATGCTCACCTTAATTTATCAGGAAAAATATTCAACTGATTGGGTTCCAATTGTGATGAGAGATAAATTTGCATACAAAAATCAGGAACTGAAATGATATAATCTTATTTTTGATATATTCATTTTTAACATGTGGATTTAACCAGAGAATAAATTTCCACCCTAAAAATAATTAATTTTTGATTTTTGTATGTATAACCGCAATAACACCCTAGAAATTGGACCGAATCGTAATTCACATATTTATTCTGCTTTTCATATTTTTATTTCAGGAGAAAAAACAGGTTTACTCCGCCATTCCCCGCTATAATCTCTTCTTACTCTAAGTCCATATATCTCCCCGGACTGTTCTTCCGCCAGCTGATTATCGCTGAGACTATCGGTGAGCAATAATCCCTCCACTTTCACTATGTTCTCACCTGCCACGAAATTATATTCACCTTTACTATCTCTGCATCTCAGCAGCTTACAATAGTCCATCAACTCTTTAAGACCTGAGCGGGCAGTACTGGCCAGACCGGTGTATTTCACTTCTCCTATGACCACCTTTTCCAAATCACCCACTTTATTCTTCACTTCAATTACAATATCAGGACGTCCGCCCCAGAAGGAGTTGCCCAGCGGATTTTTGAAAATACGGGAGAATTTTTGGGCATGCCTCCGACTTTCCACTTTTTTACGCAGATATTCGTTTTTCGGTTTATCAAACTCTTGCAAACCTATAGACCAGTTCAAATCCATCGATCCATCACTGTCATGATAAAGTGTGAACTCTCTTTCCAACTCCTGCCAGCGGGCAACTATACTCCCCTGTTCTTCCATGATTTCCATCTGGCAGGTGGTCCGGCGGGCATTGTTCTCCAGCAATTTCATGACCCAGTATAGCTCAAACAGCACACTGTCCTTTTCGGGCTTTATAAATGTATTTTCAAGCAATTTTATCATTTCTGTAGGATCATCTTGCCAGCCCTCTTCTATGATCATCTCTCGATAAAGTTCCAGTAAATTTGCGGCAATCCGATAAATTTCACTCCGGCTGTCTTTGGTATCCTGAATCATCCTGTCCGTAACCTGAGTTTCTTGAATATCAATTCTTTCCAGATATATATTGCGAAAGTAAAGAGTTTCCAGGCTGGCTGCCAGCTCTCGCTCTCCCAGCCAGTCTGCCAGCCAGCTGTAACTCTCCGGTCTACCACCCATATCTTTGATGATAATATCGTATATTATGCTGAGTAGTTTTTTTAGCACGATATTTTCCTTTATATTAAAGTTCTTGTCGGTCTGCTCACAAACAAATAATGTATTATCGCGGTAATTCTGGTTACACCTGCTTTTTATGGTCTCCTGCCAGTTAATTCTGCCCCTCACTTCGTTTTTATGCTGGCTGTGTATCTTCTCAGTTGAAGTTTTTATATTTCTTATTCTCCAGGGCAGTGTCTCAATGAAATCCATAACATCCTTTTTCAGGAGAAAATGTACCCGTAAAAGTTCCTCCAGATTATTTATCGGCAGATCGATCTTTTCCAGAAAGGAGTTAGCACTGACAGTACCTTCCTTTAAATATATGATAAGTTTATCGGCAACCTCTTCCACAATTTTATCCGGAGATAACTTGTCAGGAGCCAATGGCATCTCCCTCCAGACGGAAATAATCATCGGCAAAACTTCTTATTCTGTCGGTGTCTATCTTATTTTCTGGAATTACACCTTCTTCCTCGTTGGTTTTTAGATCTTCCAGATCATTGATAAATTCTATAATACTGCTCTTTCTGGCACCTTCAAATTGAGGCAGTACAAAGTTAATTATAGGTGAGGTAAAATCGTCACCTGCCACCAGGTAGCTGTAGAGGTCTTTCACTATAGCCGGGCCAATTTTGCGTACATTATTTATTTTCTTCCACAGTTCAGCCACCTGTAGTGTGTACTCGTAATTATCAATCTCCCAGCAGTCAAGATAACTGCCGACCAGACTCTCATCAATGTCTTTATTTTCAGGAATGGTAACAGGGATAAACGCGAAACGGCGCATAAAAGCATAGCTCATCTCATACAGCGAAGTTTTATCATAGGTATTCATGGTGGCAATAAGGCGCCAGTCCTCGGGGACAATATAGATTTCCTGCCGGGGAATAACTTTTTCTCGATTTTCCTGAGGCTCAATTTTAATGTTTTCATCATCATCTGTTTTAAAGCTCAGAGTTATTTCATCGCCAGTGAGGGCTGAAAATAATGGGCCGAAAGCTTTATCAATATCAGCCCGGTTGATCTCATCCAGAACCAGCCAGCAGTTGTCAGGTTCACCCCCGTTATTTTTAAAACAGGAAAGAAACACTCCGGAATCGAAGGAAAGGCTGCCCTCCTGGCCGGGTCTGTAGCCTCCGATAGTATCAAATGTTGACCAGTCGGAGGTAGCTGTAACCATAGTATAATTATCCTCCACATAATTCTCTGCTATGATTTTGGCCAGCTTGGATTTGCCGGTGCCGGGAGGCCCTGTCAGTATTATATGTTTGCCTTTCTTTAAATTGATCCTAATCTGCTCCTTAAGGCGTTCTCTGTCTGCTGTCGGAAAGTGCAGAGCATCTCCGATATCTATTTCTATATTAGCGAAATCGAGATCCGGTATAGGAACAGGTTCATCTACATCTATATCATTGCCTCGGGAAAGATGATCATGGAATGTTTCCTCTATCTCCTCATAAACTTCCGCGGATAATTCAATAACAGTTTTGCCCCGAAAATTTAATTCTTCTGTAATGACCTT
>CAYOFJ010000252.1:0-1573 GCA_964403065.1 uncultured Halanaerobiaceae bacterium
TCATCTTCGAGAATTCCTCTTATTTCTCCAGCCTGATCTTCCACAGTGTCGTGTTCACTAACATCAATTTCATACTCACCGTTATTACCATTTTCTACAAAATTAATATCCCATTCCTGATCATTATATTCAAAACTTAAAGTATCGCCAGCTTCATAAGCGTCAATAATTTCAATATCATAATCTCCCAGTTCTTCCTCTAAGCTTTCCTGCTGCTCTTCAACCTTACCCACATCTCCTTCTGGCTCGATAATGGAGATATCTGCTTCTTCTAAATCCGCTCCGGTGGCCTCTTCAGCTTCAGTTAAATTTACTCTTGATGAGTCTACTTCAGCATCCCAGCGGTCCATCTCTTCATCTATAACTTCAGCCAGCGACTCTGCCTGAGCTTCCTGATTATCACCGCTAAAATCACCTAAATCTTCATCACTGTGAAAAAGAAAGCTTTCATCTTCTATTTCAATACTAACTCCATCACTGAATTCTTGTGATATTGTAAACTCATACTTTCCTAAAGCTTCCTCCACACTATCCACTTCAGTGGAAAAATCAATCTCAGCATTACCTTCGGCGGCTATATCTATATCCGTGCCGGTTGCTTCTCCCTCAATCTCCTCAATCTCTATGACATTTTCCCCATTTTCATTGCTGAGTTCTGCAGCATGGCCATCCAGCTGATCATCTATTATATCGGCTACTTCCTCAGCCTGATCGTATACATTATCATTTTCGTCGGGATCGATACTCCAGTCGCCGTTGCCATCAAAGCTAATGGTTTCATCTATATCAACTTCCTCGCTGTCATCTTCGATTGTAATTTCGTCTTCTTCCACAAAGGCGGTAATTCCGGTTGCGGATAAATCAAAATCTTCATCCACTATTTTACCTACTGCTCTCCCCTCTTCATCTTCCTCCAGAGATAATGTTTTACCATCTAAATCAAGTGTGCTGATATCATCGCCATCAACTTCAATAGTTATATTTTCAGCTGATGCCTCATCACTAAAATCTGCATCTTCTTCCAGCATATCCTCTATATAACTATTTAAATCCTCATCCCCATAATTCGTGGTTACATCAGCAGAATTATAATTGTCCGCCAGAATCTCCTGGATGTCTTCAGGCGTATAATCAGTATCAAAATGTAAATCTATTTCTAGCATATTATTATCGCGGTCAAAACTAACAGTCTCCCCACCTTCGCTGTCAGCTCCGTCGGTAAAATTTAGCTCCAGATCCTGATATAATTCATTATCATCAGTAACTGATGCGGTAACTTCACCGCGCTGTGATTCACCAACCACCGCTAAATTATCTGCTTCTGTTTCAATCACATCGTTTACCGTCTCGTATTCATCGGCCGCTTCGACAGAGGACTGGTGATTTAAATCACCGTCAAATCTCTCCAGCACTGTATCCTGGCCGTCGCTGGTTTCTACAACCAATCCAGAGGCACCCTCATTTAGCAGATGCAATTCCGTAAATTCCTGGCTAACTGCAAAATTTCCGCTTACATCCTCCACATTCATATGATCTGCCTCAAAGCCATCCGCGGTGTAATCTATTTCAGCTA
>CAYOFJ010000252.1:1673-3357 GCA_964403065.1 uncultured Halanaerobiaceae bacterium
TCCACATTCATATGATCTGCCTCAAAGCCATCCGCGGTGTAATCTATTTCAGCTAACTGCCAGCTGTCATCATTGCGCAGCAAGGAATAGTAGTTTTCCTCGCCGGAGACAATCTGCTCAATTTCATAGTCCTCATACTCTCCGCCCTCAAATTCGGCAAGATCTATCTCACCCTGATAAATGCCTCTCTGATCGAACTGCACCAGACGGTTATCCAGGTCACCGTCCGTCACCAGGTAACCGCCCTCGGTATTGGAGTATATCTCACCACCTGCATTCCCATGAGAGCCAGCATCATAATCGCTGGACTGCCACTCTTCTCCAAGCTCATCATCCAGTTTAATTGCATTTATTTCCTGACTGCCATCATCGGCTTCCTGGGTGATAGATACGACATATTCATCACCGGCTTCTTCTATGGAAATATCGCCATCATCAGGTAGTTCAGCCGCGGTAGAATACGTTTCATCTATATTTAAATTCTCATCCAGCATTCTTACTTCCAGCTCGTTATTATCGCTGTTATATCCGGCAGCAATATAACCGCCGTCATCCAGCGACTCTATTTCTCTCATTTCTCCTGCAAAATCCATTTCCTTGGTTGTGACTGAATCATCTTGAGAGTCTATTTTATGTAATACAGCATCATCACCCTGCTGGCCGGCGACAACATAATTACCATCATCATCAATCTTTACATCATAAGCTACGTCATCGCTTTCGGTGTTTTCGATATGTTTTTCCCATTTATAAATCCCGTCCTGATCAACTTTGAGCAGTAAGATATCCTTATGACCGTGGTTAGCTTCTATTTCGTTAGCCAGTATTTTACCGCCGTTCTCAACATTGTGTATGCTTTTGCCATAATCGTTCTGGCCGCCGTAAGTTTCCTGAAAGCTTTCTTCTCCATCCTCTTCAATTTTCAGCAAAATCTTATCGCTGTCTCCACCTTCTGTGCCGGTATGGCCGGAAATCAAGTAGCCGTCCTCGGTTGGGAGATCACTGATGCTCACGCCCTCTGCTCTAACATCGCTCTGATAGGTCTCAGACCACTCCATCTCGCCATTGGAGTCGTACTTGACTGCAAATATGCTCTCCTCCCCCTCAACTTCCCCCGAATCAATATCACCGTCAGCGGAAGAGGTTGTGCCTACGGCAACGAAGCCACCATCGTCTGTGTGCACCACATCGGCCCCCAGATCCAGCTCGGAGCCGCCGGCAGTCTCCTCCCACTCAATGGGGTCATCGGTCATAACCTCGCTGCCGATTCTGGTGCCCTCACTCCAGAGCTCTATCTTAAGCTCATCTCCCGCCAGTTTTTCAAATCTAAATTCAACCTCGAATTCTCCAAGTTCGAGAGATTCGGACACCTCTGTCCCGTCATCGGGCACCTGCAAATCCGGTGATTTTTCGTCCGCCACATCCTCGGTTTTCTGGCTCAAAGAGCCATCCAGAAGGGGGATCTCGTTGAACTGCGTCTCCCGGGCGGCTGTGTCCATATGGGCCTCAAGCTCCTTCATCTCCTGCTTGATCTCTTCCCTGTTGCTTTCAGTAAGTGTGTCATTTGCAGCCTGCACGGTGAGCTCGCGCATACGGTGAGCTGCATCCTGCATCTCCCCCATGGCGCCGTCGGCGGTATCCAGAAGCGATTTGCCATCCTGGATGTTTCGCGCATTCTGTTCCA
>CAYOFJ010000253.1:0-3329 GCA_964403065.1 uncultured Halanaerobiaceae bacterium
CTGCCAGCTTTTTCAGGTCAACATCTTCTATTTCTCCTCTATTTTCAATCATTTTCTCCACCAGGTTGTGGGCTGCTGTTCCGAAAGCTGCTGCCTCTTCTTTTGTCCTCTCGCTATCTCCGAGCTCAAAAGCATCTTCGCTTTCTACCTTCCCGGCCAGTTCTGTAACCGAAGTTTCTCCATACGTGGGCGTGATTACTCTCTGCTGCCATGCCTGCAGATTCTCCCTTTGCTCCAATATTTCTTCTTTATTTATTATATCTTCCTGTGCTGCTTCATCTCCTTTTTCCTCTGCCTCATCATCCAGCTCCGGCACCTCGATTTCTCTCTTCTCCGGCAGATTATCCAGCAGAGGCTGCCAGGGGTTAGTGCCGCTGCTGCAATCACTTATTACCAGCAGATTTCGGGCCCTGGTGGCTGCCACATATAGCAGTCTATCATTTTCGGCCTCATTGTACTTTTCCTCCTCTTCTGCATACTTATCCCATTCCGGCGGCAGAGTCAGCGTCGTCTTATTTCCATAGCTGTCCTCCTGAAAGAAACTGAAGTAGCCCACGGGCTTATCTCCTTCCCGCTTTATATGTCGGACCGGAGGATGGTTAACATTCTTTTTGGGCTGGGCCAGAAAAACCACCGGTGCTTCCAGACCTTTAGCCTTATGCAGGTTCATGACCCTCACAGCATCACTTCCATAGCTTAAATTAAGTTCTTCTTCTACACCTTCTTCCAGCAGAGTTGTAAATTCTTCGACCAGACCGGCAAAATCTATGCCCCGCCCGGCTTCTGCTGATTTCAGTCGTTCCAGAAGATAATATATGCTGCTGAATCTGTTTTCTCCCGCCTCTTCTGTCAGCAGGTGGGGTATCAAACCCAGCTCCTCCACTATTTTTTCCAGAGCTGCGGCCGGAGGCATCTCTGCCGTCAATCGACAGAACTCTTTCAGCTGGCCGAAAGCGGCAGCAAACTTCTCTGCGGTTTCCTCTTCCAGCTCTCCGGGCATCTCTGCTTCCAGATTAAATTCACCTCCGGCGGAACGATACTGGTAGAGCTCATCATCGCTGAACCCGTAAAATAGACCCCGCAGCACGGCCGTGAGCAGCACGGAATTATTCCTGTCCTGCAGAAATTTAACCAGTTTATGCAGTTCTCTTACCTCCAGAGTGGAGCGGTCCAGAGTGCTGCCCCCGCTGACATCTGTCGGTATATCATATTTCTTCAGGGCTTTGACATACTCTTCCATCATATCTTTGGTGCGCAGTATGATCATAAAATCTTTATACTGCGGGCTCTCCAGCTTCACATCTGTAAGCCCCGGCTGACTGTAGGCCAGCTTTCTACCGCCCCTGACCGCATCTTCTATGATGTCGGCGATACGGCGGGCATCTTCCCTGGCAATCTTCGCTTTTTTGCTGTAGCTATTGGGTATTTCCAGCACCTGCACACCGCCAAAGCTATCTTTCTGTCCCTCCCGTACCGCATTCAGCGGTGCGAAGGGGGCCTGGTAACTGCTCTCTTCAGCTGGAAGTATTTCCTGAAAAACCTCGTTCAGGGGTTCAGTCACTGCCGGTAGTGAGCGAAAGTTGCTGGTTAAATTCAGCACTTCCCCCGCTCCCTTCTGGAAGCGGTCTTTAACCAGATTATAGATATCGATATCAGCCCGGCGAAAGCGGTATATGGACTGCCGGGGATCACCCACCAGAAAAAGCGAGCCGGAATGAGGAGTGAGCTCCTGCCAGCTCTTTTTTCCCACCTCCCGTCCGGTCAGATAAAAGATGATCTCGGCCTGCAGGGGATCAGTATCCTGAAATTCATCCACCAGCAGCGATCTATATTTTTGCTGAAAATAGCGGCGCAGTTCGGGGTTTTCCTTAAGCCCCCGGGCCGTAATGTGCAGAAGATCCTGGAAATTAAGCTCCGCTTCCTCCTGTCGCAGCTGCCGGTGCTGTCTGACAGCCGGTTTCAGAAAATCCACCGCCGGTTTATGGCGGTAGCGGTACCACTGCTGCAGAGCCGGCTCAATCACTCTTTCTTTGAGAGCAGGGACCCTATCTTCTTTATAGGATTTAGCCTTGTCTCCATCAAGCCAACGACAAAAGATGGCTCTAGGAGAACTCTCGAAGCATTTCAACAGCCGAAATTTATTCACATCTTTCCCCAGGTCGGAATATTTCTTATAGCCCCAGGCCTGGCGCACCGACCTCTGTAGACTGTCATAACCATTTTCCGGTTCTTCCTGAGGAATAAATTTTATAGCTTCTTCCACAAAATTCAGAACGCTGCTGACAGCGGGAGTGAGGTCCGGCTTTTCCACATCTTCCACCGCCACCTCTACTTCCGGAAACCCATCCAGCAGGTTAAAAGCGGGCTTTAATTCCATGGGGTTTAAATCTGTTTTCAGCAGCTCATCCATAAGATCTTTCTTTTCCATCCGGGCCCGCACCAGATAGTTCTGCCAGGCCCGCTCCCGCTCCTGACGGGCTGCCAGCTCATCCAGCTGATCGAACTGAGGATCTATGTTAAATTCCACCGGTCTTTCCTTAAGCAGTCGGGCACAAAAAGAATGAATTGTACCCAGGAAAAAGCGGTCCATGTTGTCCAGGGCTTCCCGCAGCACCCGCTGCTTTTCCCGCTTATCACAGCCAGCTGCCATCTCCTCCAGCTTCAGCTGAATCCTTTCTTTCAGTTCGGCAGCGGCTCTGCGGGTGAAGGTTATGGCCGCTATTTCTCCGGGCTCATACTGGCCTGAAGCCACCAGGGCAACAAATCTATCTACCAGACTCGTTGTCTTGCCCGACCCGGCCCCCGCCTCTACCAGAAAGTTTATATCCAGATCTTCTTTAATTCTCCGCCGCTCTTTTTCATCGATCAGGTTCAGATTTTCACTCATAGCTCTCCAGCCTCCTCAGAAGCTCAATACCCTTATGATCACTGTTCTGCCAGATTTTATGCAGTTCATCTTTCTTCTCTCGTTCACAGATTTTCTCATTAAAATCACAGATTCCGCAGAAGGTATAATCCCCCCAATCATATCGGCTCGGAGGAAAAACTCCCTGAGACAGGGCTTCTGCCAGTATTTCCACTATCTCTTTCACCTTTTCTCTCCCGTCGGACTCTCGCATATATCTCTGACCTTCTCCCTTGCGGCTGGCAAAAACATAACCTGATTTAGTCACTTGAATATCATCCCGGGCCAGCTTTTCTACGGCCAGAGCGTAAAGGGCATGCTGCAGCTGCCTGCCATTTTTGAAATAATCGCTGCCGCTGTAGACGTAGGTGCTGCCGGTTTTGTAGTCAATGACTTCGCATCCTCCCTCATCCAGGCGGTCAAC
>CAYOFJ010000254.1:0-414 GCA_964403065.1 uncultured Halanaerobiaceae bacterium
GATGGAGTATTTTATTGAAAATCCTGATCAGGCGGCTGTAATGGGCAAAAACAGCAGGAAGATGGCTGAAGAAAAGTATGATGTGCATAAGGTAAATGAGACTATTACTGAGGCGATGGGATTATAGATGTCTTTTTTGCAAATGGAATCTGCCCGGAGGTGAAGTTTGATATTGAAAAGAGTGGTGGATTTAGTTGGCAGTTTAATAGGATTGATTGTTCTTTCTCCTTTATTTTTATTAATAGCTCTTCTGATTAAATTTGATAGTGAAGGACCAGTGTTTTTTAAGCAGGAGAGAATAGGTAAAAACGGTGAACCATTTATATTATATAAATTCAGAACAATGGTAAAAAATGCTGAAAGCAAAGGGTCTGGCGTTTTCACAGAAGAGAAAGATCCGAGAATAACTAGAAT
>CAYOFJ010000254.1:424-3277 GCA_964403065.1 uncultured Halanaerobiaceae bacterium
GAAAAACAAGTCTGGATGAACTCCCTCAACTTATAAATGTATTGAAAGGGGAAATGAGCTTAGTCGGCCCGCGTCCTCCAGTTCCTTATCATCCTTATGAATATAAGGATTATCCTGATAAATATAAGGTTAGATTTAACTTAAAACCTGGCATAACTGGTTTAGCCCAGGTTAATGGAAGAAACAACTTGAGCTGGGAAGAGAGGTTTGAATATGATCTTGAGTATGTTAGAAAACAAAATTTATTTATAGACATTAAAATCATGGTCAAAACTTTTTTTAAAATAGCTAACCAAACTGGCTTATATGGGGAGAGAGACAAATGAAAGAAAAAGTATCAGAACAAAATATATTTTTTCGGAGATTTAAAAAGAAAGATATAGGACATAAAGTGAATTGGGTTAATGATGATAAAGTTAATGAGTATTTACATTATGATTTGCCCCTGTGCGAAGAGAGAACTCTGAACTGGTATAATGAAATTATAGATGATAATAACCGTCTTGATTGTGTAATAGAATATACCAATGCGGAAGATCAATTTCCAATTGGTCTTATTGGTTTAATGGATATAGATAGGGTGAATTCAAAGGCGGAATTTTATATAATGATTGGTGAAAAAAATTTTTGGGGAACCTCTGCAGCCGAAATAGTTTCTGAGAAATTTCTGGATTTTGGTTTTAAAAAATATAATTTAAATAAAGTATATTTATATACGGAGAAAGAGAACAGAAGTGCAATAAATTTATTTGAAAAACTTGGTTTTAAAAAAGAAGGATTACTGAGAGATGATATTATTTACATGAGTGAAAAAATTGATAGATATTATTATGGCCTGCTGAGAGAGGAATTCTATAATGAATAATATAGAGAACTGCATGAATGCCTCTTCTCAAATATCGTTTTACAAAAATGATTCTAGAGCTAATGATATTTTTGTAAAAAGAGATGATAAAATAGGTCCTGATTTTGGAGGTAATAAAGCAAGAAAGCTGGAATATTTTTTTGAGGATATTAATAATAAAAAGGTTAATTACATAGTCACATATGGATCTACACATTCTAATCATTGCCGTTTGACTGCTTCTTATGCTGCACAATTTGATCTGTCCTGTTTGTTAATTTTAGCAGAACCGGAGCAAGAGCCTGAATATAATGGCAATTTCTTTCTATATGATTTGCTGGATGCTGAAATAACATATACTTCTGTTGATAGTGTTGAAGAGACAATCAGTAATGAATTGGAACGTTTAAAATCTGAGGGTTATAATCCATATTTTATACCTGGTGGAGGACATGGCAATCTGGGGACGGAAGCATATGTAGAAGCCAGTAGAGAAATCAAGTATCAAGAAGAGGATATGAATATTTATTTTGATTACATATTTTTTGCCTCGGGAACGGGCACTACACAAGCAGGACTTGTTATCGGCAATGAAATATATGATATAGCAGAAGAAATAATTGGTATCAGTATAGCTCGGGAGGAAGAAAGAGGACGAAAAATTATTGGAGAATCTATAAAAGAGTATTGTGATGAAAATGAGATTTCTATGGGAGATATAAATAAAAAAATTAATTTTGTTACAGATTTTATAGGAGATGGATATGGAGATACAAAGTTAGAAGTCAAACGTGTTATAAAAAAAGTTGCCAAAAAAGAAGGGATAATGCTGGATCCAATCTATACTGGAAAGGCTTTTTATGGTATGCAGGAATACATCAGAAAAAATGATATAAAAGACCAGAATATATTGTTTATACACACCGGAGGCATCCCTATCATCTTCAATCATACTGAGGAATTCAAAAATTTCCAGGAGTGAGATCATGAACATACTAATAACCAGTGCAGGAAGAAGGGTTAATTTAATAAAATTTTTTAAGGAAGCGTTACAGAATTTGAATTTAGACGGTGAAGTTTACGCTATCAATAATGATCCCAATTCTGCCTCGCTTTATGAAGCCGACAAAGCCAGGACTGTTCCAAAAGTTACCGCAGATAACTATCTGGATATTTTGCTTGAATTATGCGAAGAAAATGAAATAGATATTGTGTTATCTTTGATTGATCCGGAGCTACCTGAGCTGGCCGAGAACAGAGAAAAATTTACAGAAAGAGGTATTGAAGTGATTGTCTCTGATAGCGAAGCGATTGAAACCTGTTTTGACAAATACAAAATGGCAAAATACTTTGCAGAAATTAATGTGCCTCACGCCAAAACCTCTTTGCATAAAAAAAATGTATTTGAGAAACTGAAAACAGGAAAAATTTCGTATCCATTAATGGTTAAACCTATCCGCGGAAGTGCAAGCAAAGGACTGTATAAAATAAATAACAGAGAAGAACTGGATAGCTCTCCTGTTGACGAAGAAGACTTCCTTGTCCAGGAATTTATTAAAGGTGATGAACATGGAGTGGACGCATTTGTAGACGAAAGAGGAGAGCTGAAATCAGTTTTTCTAAAAAGAAAAATATCCATGAGGGCCGGGGAGACAGATAAGGCTGTATCATTAATTGATGAAGATTTATTTAAGCAGGTAGAAAAGATAGTCAGTGAATTAAATTTTTATGGCCCCATTGATATTGACTGTTTTAGAAATGAAAATGGTGATTACATATTTTCTGAGATCAACCCACGCTTTGGAGGCGGTTATCCTCTGGCACATAAAGCGGGAATGAATTTTATTGAAAAGATAATAAGAATGGTAAATGGTGAGAAACTGAAAAAAGATATTGGTGATTATGAAGAAGGAATATTCATGTTTAAATATAATGGACTGCAGATAGTTGATGAATCTGAAATTATAGAGTAGATGAGGAGGTTTTAAATTGGACATACCACTTTCCGG
>CAYOFJ010000255.1:0-3275 GCA_964403065.1 uncultured Halanaerobiaceae bacterium
CCATCATATTTTTATCTTCTATGTAAATTCTTTTCTGCTCCTGTGAACTCTCATCCATTTCTAATTTAATACCCTCCAGAGGATCGATTACAGCAATATCATAATTTAGTCTGTCAGCAAAATAGTCCCTCAATCCCTGCAGTTTAAAACCACCACCTGTTAAAAATATATTGGCAACCTGTCTGTCAGGAAAATTATTTTTTTGCTCAGCAATAGCCTTCTCAATTTCCTCTTTAATTTTTGCGGCTATTTTTTCAGCCTCCGAATCTGCTTTTATCTCATCTGTGCTCAAAGCTGACCGCATCCGTGATTTATCCTGTTCATTCCAACCCTTCTTTTTATCCTTTGTAATCCAGGCTAATTCATCTCCTCCCAGTTCGGTAATCCTATCCAGGAAAAAATCATCCTCAGCTGCTATGGTTATTCTCGTCTTAACCGTGTCCATATTTATAATCAGAGAAACATCAGCCAGTTTATTCTGATAGTTCAAAAGTGAAACAAGAGCCAGGCTCTGAAAATTTGCTACCTGAGGAAAAAAAGAATTGTCTTTAAAAAGTTTTTTGTAACCGTCCATAACTCCGGTAGGAATAGCCAGAAGTAAAATCGCCCGGGTATCATCTTTTTCCTGCAAAACTAAATGATCACAATATACATCTTCCGGAGATAAACTTAAATTAGCCTCTAACTTATTATGAATTACGGTCTTTATGTCTTCTTCAGCCACATCAGATATTTGCATTCTATGTATGAATTCCTGTCCGGGAGCAGGCGAAATAATAAACTCTCCGACTTTATAGGAGAGTTCCTGCAGCATATTATTCACTGCCACCTTCAAAATAGAATTATTGTCAACAATTCCATCATTAATGACTCCAGCTGGAATTCTCTGTTTGCGCCAATCATATAAGACTATCTCATCTGTTCCCACTCCACAGTGAACCAAATTGAGGCTGTTATGAGAAAAATCTAAGGCTGTAAACCTACTTTTCCTGGAATTAAAAAAATTTAGTGGCAAATTCCATCATCTCCCTTAATACCCGGAAGTAAAATCATCTTATTTTACAATAAAAAATAACAGCGCATAATTAGATTTTTTGCTGTCTAATATTAATTATTCTGGAAACCTAAGAACTAATCCTGCATATAATATAAAAGTATTTTCTCATATTAGAAGGAGATAAGATGAAGTTCTAGAATAATTTAATTGAGCAAAGACAAATTTCTTATAAATCAGTATAATTACTTGTAAAATTAACCACATTATCATAAAATAACTGTAAGGGAGGAATTTTTAATGTCCGAGTCCTCTTCTCCTACATAAATTTAATTTCAAATTCATACATAATTTGCAGAAGCAGTTTAAACTTATAGTAGGAATAAGTTTTAAATCTCGCCTTTATTTATCAGGTCGGTTTTATCGGTTCCCTTACTCGATCATCATATTTTAATTATTATTTCATGAGGAGGAATTAAGATGAAGAAAATATCTATATTAACTTTTTGTTTGATTTTTTTGCTTGCTTCTACCGCAGCCGCCCAGCCGCAGCCACCTCAAATAAGTCCTGTATTTGACCTGGACTTAAATTATCTATCACTGGACATAACACACCAGTTCACAGAAGATGGTATGACAGAACATATTAAGGAGATTACTATTTTCCATAATGGGAAAGAAGTAATAATGCAAACTCCGGGTAGACAGTTAGAGGAAACTGAAACTTTTCTCTACTATATGCCAGCTGTAACCCAGGGAGATGAAATTAAAATAGAAGCAGACAGTACAGTGGCGGGCAGCGCCTCGGTCACCTTCCAGGTAAGAGGAGAATACGTGACAGATAATGTAGTAGAATAATAAGCAGGGTAGAATTTTAACAGAAGAAAAACAAAATAATATGTCTGCTCAAACCGTAAGAAAACCCAACTGCGGAGTAAAAAGCAGTTGGGTTTTTATTGTATTATTTAATTTATATATTAATACTGCAATTTGTAACGCTTCCTATAATTGTTGGATAAGTTATTAGTGAACTTAATATAATTATCAACAGATAAAATTATATATGTTACCTGGTAATTCATTTGTTGGACCAGATAGCAAGGTTGATCTCAAACTCACCCATTTCTGATTCCAGAGGGATAACCAGACTTTTATCGGTAGCCATAGAAAGAGACTTATTCTCCCCAATAACCACCCTGGGCGGTACTATATCACAATCATAATCATTTTCCTGCAGAAAAGTGGCCGCATTACCGCTGATTATATTGGCTATTTCTCCCAGAGCAGAAGTCACAAATTTATCCAGCTCATCAACTTCCATGCCTGACATCGATTCCACCATGGTGAAAGCCATTTCCTTATCAAAGCTGAATAATATTGAACCCGATAAATCACCTGTAACACCTATAGCTACATTGGCCTCATTGCCGGAAATAAGTTCATCATGTTTTTTCAAGTCTCCGCGCTCTACGTCCAGATCCATCATTGTTTTCAAAACATCTCTGGCAGCCTGATAAATTGGATTGACAAATTCAGCTTTCATACTTCCTCAGCCTCCCCTTGCTCCTGGGATTCCAGATAATCCTTTATCTTTTGATCATCCCCGGTAACATGTTTTATCAGCCAGGTCATGAGTTTACCGCTGAACTCCTGGACCAGTTCCTCTTCATAACCTTCTTCTTCAAAACGCTCGGCAAATTCTTCTATTTTGCCTTTGAATTTTTCATGTATCTCATGATGTTCTTCATGCTCGGGATAACCGACCTCCTGCTGAAATTCTTCCTCTGAATCAAAATGTTCCACCACATAATCCTGCATAAAACTTAAAGTCTTTTTAACCTCCGGAATTTTTTCCTCCCATTCCATCTCATCACTGCGCACTGTGCTTATAAAGGAAGAAAGCCGCTCAAACAACTCTTTATGCTGGCGGTCAACCTCTTCCATGCCCAGCCTGTACTGTTCCTTCCACATCATAATAACAGACCTCCCTATTATTTATAGCAGCTTACTATAATACTAGCACAACTTTTGAAATTATTCAAAATAATTATCAATAAAGATAAGTTAAACTGTATTTTCATATACAATAAATATCAATATCCTGGTTGAAAAAATTAAAGCGAAATTTGTGTCTACAAAATTAAATAGATCTGCAGGAATCATATAAAAATTATCTCTAACCTGGATCTTTAATTTAGTGATTTATACAAAATTAATTTTCTTCCCCTTCAAAATCAGCATCCTCTCTTGAGCTATCAATTTCTATTTCTTCCGGTTGAAA
>CAYOFJ010000256.1:0-3271 GCA_964403065.1 uncultured Halanaerobiaceae bacterium
ATAATTTATTCTCCGGCAGGGAAGGAGGAGATTTATAATGCCTGAAGTAAAGATGATTAACCAAAAGGGTAAAGAAGTAGATGATGTAGCTCTTGACGAAAATATATTTAATGAGCAAATAAATGAACATGTAGTGCATAAAGTTGTAACTGCTCAGCAGGCAGCTCGCAGAAGAGGAACAGCTTCTACTAAAGAAAGACATGAAGTTTCCGGTGGCGGACGAAAGCCCTGGAGACAGAAAGGTACAGGAAGAGCTCGCCATGGTAGTATACGTTCTCCCCTTTGGGTTGGGGGCGGCGTAACTTTTGGACCTAAACCCAAATCTTATGAAAAAAAGGTAAATAAAAAAACGAAAAAACTTGCTTTGAGAAGTATTTTGACGGCCAAGCTGGCTGAAGAAGAATTGACCGTTATCGAAGAATTAAATTTCAATCGACCTAAAACAAGCGATGCCAAAGAGTTTTTGGAGAATCTTGGTCTGGAAGATAAAAAAGTTCTGGTTGTTCTGCCAGAAAAGGATGAGAACGTTTATCTTTCCATGCGTAATCTTCCGGATGTGAAAACAATGGTTTTAGAAGCCATTAATGCTTATGATCTTCTTGATAATGAAATGATAATTATGCCAGAAGCCGCCCTTTCCGATCTTGAGGAGGTGGTTTTCCATGGATGATCTTCGTGACGTGATTGTAGCTCCAATTATTACTGAGAAGAGCATGCAACAAATGGAGGAAAATAACACCTATACATTTCAGGTGGACCCTGATGCCAATAAAATAGAGATCAGGAATTCTGTTGAAGATGCTTTCAATGTAAAAGTGGAAAATGTTAACACAATGAATTACAGAGGTAAAAGAAGACGTTTGGGTTATAGTGAAGGCAAAAGACCTGATTGGAAAAAAGCAGTTGTTAAGCTGGCTGAAGGGGACTCTATTGAACTTTTTGAAGGTGTATAATGATTTCGTTTTAAAAAGAAAGTATGTTAGATAAGGAGGGTTAATGATGGGAATCAAAACTTTTAATCCCACTACACCTTCCCGGCGATATATGACAGTCCCGGATTTTGCAGATATAACAAAATCTGAACCGGAATCAAGTTTAACCGAACCAATTAAAAAGACCGGAGGACGTAATTCTAAAGGTAGAATAACCTCCCGTCGCCGGGGTGGTGGCCATAAAAGAAAATATCGAGTAATTGATTTCAAACGTGATAAAGAAGATGTACCAGCAACTGTGGCCAGTATAGAATATGACCCCAATCGGTCAGCCCGAATAGCGCTTTTGCATTATCATGATGGTGAAAAACGCTATATTCTGGCACCCGATGGTATAGAAGTAGGAGATGTATTGAAAACAGGAGAAAATGCAGATGTAAAACCAGGCAATGCTTTAAAATTAAAAGATATACCAGTTGGTACAATTGTGCATAATGTTGAATTGCAGGCAGGAAAAGGGGGACAGCTGGCACGAGCAGCAGGAACTATAGCTCAAGTGCTTGCCAAGGAAGATAAATACTGCCATGTGAAACTCCCCTCAGGAGAAGTTAGATTAATTAATAAACATTGTAAAGCTACTGTGGGACAGGTTGGTAATATTGAACACGAAAATGTAGTGTCCGGTAAAGCCGGTCGTTCACGCTGGCAGGGTAAAAGACCAAGTGTAAGAGGTATGGTAATGAACCCTGTAGACCACCCCCACGGTGGTGGTGAAGGCAAATCGCCTCCAGGTCGACATCCTGTTACTCCCTGGGGTAAGAAAACTATGGGCAAACAAACTCGCAAGCGAAAGAAATCTGATGAAAGTATAGTTAAATCTCGCCGCGAGAAGAAAAATTAAACAAAGAAAGGAGGGGAGTAATTTTGGCTGAAGCTGCTTTTGAAAATGGACCTTTTGTAGAAAAGAAATTAATGGCAAGAATTGAAGAGATGAATGAAAGTGGTGAAAAGGAAGTCGTTAGAACCTGGTCGCGTAGTTCCACTATATATCCAGAAATGGTTGGTCATACTATAGCTGTACATGATGGACGCAAACATGTACCTATATATATAACTGAAGAGATGGTCGGACATAAACTGGGCGAATTTGCTCCCACCAGGATTTTCAAGGGACATGGTCGACACACAGAAAGATCAACAGCACTCAAATAATTTTTATAAACCCGCCGTCTAAGTCCGGGAGATTTCTTAAGAAAGAGGAGGGTTATGATGGAGACACGTGCAGTTGCAAAACATCAAAGAATTTCACCGCGCAAGGCACGACAGGTTATTGATCTTGTGCGTGGTAAGGATGTTGATGAAGCAGTGGGTATATTAAAAAACACCCCTAAAAAAGCTTCAGAAATGATAGAAGGTGTAATTAATTCAGCTGTAGCAAATGCTGAACACAACCGTGATATGATCGTGGATGACCTATATATTTCTGAGGCATATGTAGACGAGGGGCCTACTATGAAGCGCTACAAACCAAGAGCTATGGGACAGGCCTCAATGATAAGGAAAAGAACGAGTCATATCACCATCGTGGTTAGTGATGAAAAAAAGGAGGGATAAATATTGGGTCAGAAAATCCATCCCCACGGTCTTAGAGTTGGAGTTATAAAAGATTGGGATGCCAAATGGTATGCAGATAGGAATAATTATTCTGAACTGTTACATGAAGACCTGGATATAAGAACTCATATAAAAGACAAGATGTTTGAAGCCGGTGTATCACGGATAGTGATTAAAAGGGCGGCAAAGAGATTAAAGATTGATATTCATGCTGCTCGGCCGGGTATGGTTATCGGTCGCGGAGGCTCGGAAGTTGATGCTTTACGTGAAGAAATTGAAAACATGACAGGCAGAAATGTACAGATAAATGTAGTCGAAGTAGAAAATCCGGAGTTAGATGCACAGTTGGTTGCAGAAAATATAGCAGGCCAGCTGCTCCAGAGAGTTTCCTTCAGAAGAGCCATGAAACAGGCATTAAACAGAGCTATGAGAATGGGAGCTGAAGGTTTCAGAGTTAAATCTAGTGGGCGTTTAGGTGGAGCAGAAATGGCAAGAAAAGAAGGCTATCATGAAGGCGCGGTTCCTCTTCATACTTTAAGAGCTGATATTGACTATGGTTTTGCAGAAGCCAATACAAAATATGGTAGTATTGGAGTTAAAGTTTGGATAAATCATGGTGAAATACTGCCAGATGTAGAGGATGAACAGCAGACACAAGAAGAATGATAGATTGAAAGGAGGCAGCAGAGAATGCTTGTTCCCAAAAGAGTAAAACATCGTAAGCA
>CAYOFJ010000257.1:0-3241 GCA_964403065.1 uncultured Halanaerobiaceae bacterium
CTACATAGACCGGAGATACTTTACGACAATCACTACCCAGTAATTTACGAACTTTTTCTTTATTATTAACCCCCAGGTGCTTCTGCAGCCTTTTTTCAATTTCGGGAACCGCCCAGAAATCAAAAGGTACTCTGTCCGGCTCTTCATGATTTAAAGCTTTTTGGACTCTTTTATAAGGTGTTATATTTTCTAAATGTGCTGCTCCATAATTCTCTTTAAGAAAAATTCTTAAGTCTTCTTTATTTTCCGGAACCATTAAAAATTAAGCCTCCTTAAAATTTACATAAAAAATCCCCACTCCTTTTTAGATGTTTTCGAGTGGGTGGCTTTAAAATAATATTGAATATGGCGGGAATGTGTGGGAATCGAACCCACCGCAGGCCGGTTAGCCGACCCGCCAACGGATTTGAAGTCCGTGGAGCCCACCATGGGCTCAGCCATTCCCGTATTATAACAAATTGAAATTATATTATCCTGAAATTCTATTTCTACCACAAACATTTTAACATAATTATATTCGCTTTTCCACCACAAATTAAAATTAATAACATGAAAATAGCTAATATTCATCAATTAAAAATAGTGCAGTAAGCCAATTTATAATTTTCTCACGAAATTACTTTTCCGGATAATTAGCTCTTTTTCCCCCAATAAGTTTGGGCCGGGTGCGGGCAAAAGTCATATGAGCCTGACCTAGTTTTGTAATTCTGGTTCTCACTGGAACTGCAACAGACTGTAGATGCATTCCTATCAAGGTATCCCCAATATCAATTCCTGCTTGCGCAGTTATATTCTCTACTACAACTGGCTGCGAAAATTTTTCATAAGCAGCAGCCGCCATAGCACCTCCGGCACCGGGATGAGGTTTAGCAGTGACTTCCTCAAATTTATATTGTTCAAAACATTTTTTCTGAATCACCAAAGATCGATTTAAATGCTCACAACATTGAAAGGCCGGGAAAATATGTGGCTCTGATAAATTTTCCAGTATCACTGGCAGTAACGCTCGAGCCAGATCAAGATTAGACTCTTTTCCGATTTTTTCTCCCAGAATTTCACTTGTGCTGCAACCAACTACAATTATCTCTCCAGAGCTTAATTTTGCTTTTTGCAGTAAATCTTCAATAGCCATATTAAGATTTCTTTTTAACCGGTCAACATCAAGTTCTGATAAGTTCACCCTGTTGACCTCCTTCCAAATTAAATGTATATTTACCTATCAGTGAAAAATTTTTCTTCTATTATTTTCACAACTTCTCGCACATCTTCAGAGGAAAATATATCTCCCGCTTCACTTTCTACTTCCTCGTTTATTACTCTGGTTATAAGATTATCCTCTGCAAAATCGCAAAGATAATCATCATGAAGCGCTGGACGAAAAATCTCTATTTTGGGTTTATCCCGGGATTTATAACCCTCAGTAAGAATTAAATCAACATCTCTAACGTAATGTTGTCTAAGTTCATCCAATTCACAATCTTTATCTACATCTTTAATTAAAGCCAATTTCTCTGGCGAAGAAATCAAAACAAGATCAGCACCTGCCTGTTTATGTCTCCAGGTATCTTTTCCCGGTTTATCTATATCAAAACCATGCACATCATGTTTAATTGTACCCACATTATATCCCTGGTTTTTCAGTTCAGGAAGTAAAGCTTCCAAAAAAGAAGTTTTTCCACTGCTGCTCTTTCCAACTATAGAAATGATTGGTGTTTTTTTCATTTTTATCACTCCCGGTATATTCTTTATGCTGATGTAATAGCAGTTAAAATAATCTCCACAATTATTTAAAAATACAAAACCAAATAGTAGTATTCAATTTTCTATTTTATATTGTAAACTAAGTTAGTCTTAGTATTAATATCTAATTATTACCATATTTATACTGCTCAGTAAAGTTCCTCAATTTCTCTATTCCCTTCCTTTTCTGTAATATGGAAAATTCCTTCAGTATTTATATCATTCTCCTGTAATATTTCTCTGCATTGTGTAATATTTTTTTCTTTTATTTCTAGACCAAAATTGCAATCAGAAGTAATTTCTGGAGGAATAGGATTAAATATAGGGTTTAAATTAAATTTTTTCAAACATTTTTCAGCCCTCATAGAATAATGAACTGAAGGAAATACAATTAAAAAATATTCTTTTTTATCTTTGCAACCCATTTTTATCCCTCTTTTTCCTGTTATCAACAATTGACTCAAATCTTTAATGTTTTATTATGAGATATAATTTCGACTATTTCATACATGTTACTTACCTCTCCCACTTTTAATTTCTCCTTGAGTTCATAATATTCCAGACAGGTACCACAGCTAAAAATTTCACAACCGGCCTCCTGTAAATCTTCTAAGATTTCCACTGTACTATTTTGCACTGTTGCTAATTTCACACCCTCGTTAATAAATACTAATTTTTCAGGAAGAGGATCTACAGAAATTAAGGTTCTTAAAAAACCCTCCATCAACATCTTTCCCAGTTCTTCTGGTCCCTCTCCCAATTCTTTGCTGGTAATAAAATAGACTTCAGTATTTTTACTAAAATCATATTGCTCTGTGCCAGTCTTGATTTCTTCACCTTTTCTATTTTTCTGACTGTCATCTTTATTTTTTTCTTGCTGTTGATATATTTTAACAACTATTCTACTTTGATTTTTCTCTTTTTCTGTTTTAAATCCTTCATTTTCAGCCATTTTTATAATATTTTTTGCTGCAGTAGAATTATCAACCAAAATTTTAATATCATCATATTCTTTTAAAGCTTTTTTAGTTTCTATAACTGGATCAGGACAATCCATCCCCCTGCAATCTAATTCTTCCATAGCCAAAAATGCCCTCCATTAATTTGATATATTATTATCTGACTTATTCTGCTCTTAATTAATTATATTTTCCAATTAAAAAAGTGAACCTGAGACCAAGTCTCAGGTGATTTGCTGAAAATATTTAATAATTGGACAAATAAATATATAATGTGTATAAATCGTTTTAATTGTTACTATAATTTATTTTTATGATTAATCCTTAAGATAAAACCTCTGTGATTAAGAACAAATTAAATCATTAATTTCATCCTGACTGCATAGCTTCAACTTCTGATTGTTCCTGTTCTTTATCTTCAGCTAATAACAGAGTTTCTAAATCAACCAGTACCAGCAGACCACCTTCTTTTCTGCCAACACCTCTAAGATATTCCTGTCTAATCCCCCCTGCCACTTCCGGAGGAGGCTCTATTGTATCTT
>CAYOFJ010000258.1:0-3240 GCA_964403065.1 uncultured Halanaerobiaceae bacterium
ACATAAGGGGCAAAGTTGAATTATATTTCAATATTATCACCTTTCACTCTGTTTATCAGCAGGGTTATTCTAAGATTAAATTCCTGACATTCAATTTCAATACCTGTCTTGAGGCCAGCCAGGCCCCCAGGCCATTGACCATTATTATCAACAGTCCGGCTCCTCCACTGTAGAGCAGATTGAAGGAAAAGGGAAAATAAGTGAGGCCGACTACATTAAAGATTAGAACTGACAATTGTGGGGCCAACAATAAGGTTAATAAAGTACTCAAAATCAAAGCCGCCAGAGTAATAAACACAACTCTAAATAGCACTGAAAGCCTGATCTGAGTCGCTGTCATACCTAAAGCTTTGAAGTTTCCATGGTCTTTTCCTCGTTTAATTACAGTTATGCTGCTGTGATTATAAATGGTGAGAAACCCCAGCAAAATAAACATGCTGGAAAGAGCCGTAAAAGCCATAATTATATAGAATAATATATTTCCAAAGAGCTCCAACAATTCTTCTCTAAAGGGTCTTAAATTCACAGCTGCTCCCAGTTCGGAATCCAGCTGGTCAATAGCTTTTTCAATATTGTGTCCTTCGGCAAGCAGGAGGTCATATTCCTCAGGTTCAAAGGTAGGGTTAACAGCCCGGGCGGCTTCCAGGTTAATTCTAAATTCCCGGCCGAAGTTATAGGATTGATAAATACCTGTTACCAAAAAGTTCATTTTTCTGCCTTCCATATAAACCTCAAGTTCTTCTCCTATACTTTTATCCAGAGTTTCACTCAGGTTATTGGCCAGGGCCATTTCGTTTTTTTCTTCCGGATGTCGGCCTCTAATATTCCGGTAACCCATCTGTTCCAAATCTCCACCAAACACCCGGCCTGGAATATTGATGGTAGTACTGTCCGGCCTTATAAATTCTGTATTACCCATATAAGAAACAGATACTACTTCCTCTACTGCCTCCTGGTCTTCCAGTTTAGGCAAAAGAAAGTCATGTGAAAGGCCTCCCACCTCGCGCTGACTTCTTTCCACCCTGATCTCGCCACTACCAAATCCCCAGACAGAGCCTTCATCCAGAGAATTCCAGAGGCTGTCAGAGAAATTAACTGCAAACAAGAATGTAAAAGAAATTATCATAGTAAGGAGTAAAATAAATAGAGATTGCTTTTTATCAGTCCAGATATTATTCAGACCGATGGCTACTGATAGAGGCAATTTCTTTAATCCCGAGACTAACTCCACTTTATTTTCAGGATAATCTTTAACCGGTCTGCCGAACCTGATAGCCTGGGCAGGATTTATATCGGCAGTTTTTCGGGCTATAAGATAGGTGGTAAGTAATATAAAGCCGATCAAAAAAGCAGCTGATATTAAGTTGGGAAGAGTTTGAGAAATAGTAATTCCGCCCAATCCTAAAGCTTTTATAATATCATTGAAAACCAGTCTGATGGTGTAATTACTTAATAAAACTCCTGCTGAGACTGCTGCTGCCGCCAGGATAGAATACTGTATAAGATAGACAAAATTTAGATTGCTGGTTGAAAATCCTTCTGTCTTTAAAATACCTATTTTGCGATAACTGGATAAAATAGAGCTTTTTATAGTATTAGAAATAATAAATAAAACCGCCAAAAATATTACCAGGGAAACAACAAGCAGTATTCCCCCTACAATCCGGTGAGCTATAGTGTTAATATTGCCGAGCATTTCATGTTCCAGTCTGACTCCGGTAAAGGGGCGACCTAAACTATCTTCAAAATCATTCCAGACCTGACCTGCCTGATCAGGGTTATGATATCTCACCCCAAGCTGTACTTCCTGTAAATCACTGTAAGAAAAAATGGTGGAGAGTTCACCCGGAGCCACCCAAAAACGCCCGGGATCGAAAAGATTATTGCTGAATAAAGGATCTGCCACTATAGCAGAGACTGTAAGTTCCACAGTACCATCAGTTTTAGAGACAGTAATTTTATCGCCAGCATTTATATCATAGGCATAGGCGATACCTGCCGGGACCCAGACTTCTCTCAAACCCGGGTGGGGCTTTTCTTCTCCGGTAATAACTCTCAGCTGATCCTGTTTGCTATCTTTAGGGCTTCTTTCAACTAAATTAATTGATTTGTCTATTCGCCGTTCATTGACATAAACTTTATCTCTTAAAGAAATTTGAGGTAAAGCTGCAGCAGATTCTACCTCTTTACGGTCTGCAAACCATTCTTCAACTTCTCTGACAGCATAGTTGTCTCTATCAAAAAAGAGTAAATCATGGGAGGTTGATAGTTCTTCGAAAGTTTTGTTGTACAGCCCATCAAGAGTCATTAAAGTGCCTACAGCTGTACTAAAAACCAGGGCTGAAATGAGCAGGATAATTCCAATTAGAATATTGCGCTTTTTATTCTTTCTTAGGTTAGATATACATAAAAGATAAATACTTTTCATTGCTACCAGCCTCTTTTTGAGAGAAAACTGAATATAGCTCTTTCTCTTTCCAGTATATTATCCCGGTCATATTCTGAAATATCCAGTTCTCCAGCTATCCGGCCATCCTGCAGAAAAACCACTCTGTTGGCCCAGGAAGCGACTTTAATTTCATGGGTAACCATCAAAATTGTTTGCCCTTCCTGATTTAATTCCAGTAAAATCTTCATTACTTCTTCCGCCTGGGAAGAGTTTAAGGCTCCGGTCGGCTCATCGGCAAATATTAATTCCGGATTATTGATTATCGCTTTGGCTATAGCACACCTCTGTTTTTGCCCTCCAGAAACCTGGGCCGGCATTCTCTTCATTTCCTCCTGTAGGCCCAGCTGGGATAATAATTGTTCTGCCCGCCGGTCAACCTCTTCTCTATCATCCTGGACCAGGTAAGCGGGGATCACTACATTTTCAAAAAGAGTTAAATTGGAGACCAGGTGAATTCCCTGAAAAACAAAGCCCATATTCTTGCGGCGGAATTGAGCTTTTTCCTTTTCACTCATTCCATTTAATTTTCTATCTTTAAACTTTATTTCACCTGAAGTGAGGTCATCCAGGCCGCTCAATAAATACAGTAGAGTTGATTTACCCGAGCCAGAACTGCCCATGATAACAGTGAATTCTTTTTCATATATTTTTAGGTTTATGTTACGATTGGCATGTACCTGCTCACCATTGTTAAAATATGTTTTACATAAATTATTGGTTTGAAGTAATGGCTTTTTATCCATATAAATTTACCTCCATATCAATTAATCCTTTATGTTTGATTATACTAT
>CAYOFJ010000259.1:0-3229 GCA_964403065.1 uncultured Halanaerobiaceae bacterium
AGTTAATATAGAAGTATATAACGAGAATAAGAAAAGTGGTTAAAAATTTTGGGAGGTGATTGAGAGCTCGAATAAAAAATATATTAAAATAATTACAACTTGTCTAATTTGGACCGGGAAGTGGCTATAATTCTTTAATTTTGACAAAATTTAGGGGGGTTAACATGAGGAAAAAAGCTACTAATCTTATCTTTATGTTTTTGGCTCTGGCGTTGATAGTGACTGGCTTTGGACCGGCAGCCAATGAAGCCAGGGCTGATAATGTTGAGGCTGAATTTGATTTTTGGTATGCTCTGACCGGAACCTTTAGAGATAGGACGGAAGAGCTAGTCGATAATTTTATGGAAGAATATCCCCATGTTTCAGTTGATAAAGTTCATCGCGCCACCTATAGTGAGGCTCTGACTACGGCTATTGCTGCTTACAGAGGAGGCAATCCACCGGGTGTAACCCAGATTTATGAAGTGGGGACACAAACACTTCTGGACAGTGGGGCAATCGTTCCGGTATTTGAGCTAATGGATATAGATTACGATGATTTTATTAGCCCTCTGTATGAGTACTATTCAGTAGAAGGAGAAATGTACTCTCTTCCCTTTAATTCTTCCACTCCGGTTTTATATTACAATAAAGATGCTTTTGAGGAAGCCGGTTTAGATCCGGAAGACCCTCCTCAAACTTTTGCTGAAATTGAAGAATATGGCAGACAATTGGTAGAAAGTGGAGTAGTTGATAATGCTCTGACCGCAGGCTGGCCGGCCTGGACTTTGCTGGAAAATATGCATACCTGGCACGATCAGCCAATAGCAAATAATGAAAACGGGTATGCAGATCATGCTACCGAGCTATATTATGATAGAGAGTTTGGTGTAGAGCTGCTGGAAACATTTTACCAGTGGTCTCAGGAAGATATTTTCAGTTATGAAGGTAGAGAGGGGGAACCGGTTCCCAGTTTTGTCGGACAGGAATCAGCAATGCAGTTAAACTCCACGGCCTATCTGGCTGGATTTTTAGAGGATGCTGAGTTTGAAGTAGGAACTGCCAAGTTACCAAGAGTCAGTGAAGATTATCCCCGGGGCAATTCTCTGGTCGGGGGAGCGACTTTATGGGTTTTTGAAGACCGTACAGAACAGGAATATGAAGCTATCAGTAATTTTCTCAATTTCGTTTCCCGTACCGATAATCAGGCCTGGTGGCATAGAGAGACAGGATATCTGCCAGTCACCCACAGTGCTAGAGAACAGTTAGAAGAAGAAGGCTGGTTTGAAGAAAATCCTACATTCAGGACTGCTTTTGAGCAGATAACTGCTTACGAGGAAGGTGAATATTCGGGTCTGCGACTGGGTAACTTTACCCAGATAAGGGATATTGTTCTGGAAGAATTGGAGAATATGTTTGGTGAAGAGGTTACACCTCAAGAAGCGGCAGAAAATATGGTGGAAAGAGGAAACAGAACTCTGGAAAGATATGTAAGAGGACAGGAATAATTAAGAGAAATTCAGATAATAGTATTTTGATTGGCCGGCTGGCCTGTAAACTGGTCCGCCGGCCGAAATTTTATTCCTGGTTAAAATTAACTATGATTTAATGAAAATTTCAAATAAGGTGGTTTATATGGAAGAGAACCGGTTTTATTTCCCTCATAAAATTTTACCTTATTTATTGACTGTTCCCCAGCTGATAATTGTTTTTATATTTATATTATATCCTACATTTGAATCTTTTAGATTGAGTTTATTTATGGCGGATCCTTTCGGTCGGGTGGATATTTTTGTGGGGCTGGAAAATTATATAGATCTATTTACTTCCGCCGAATTCTTTCAGAGTTTAAGAGCTACCTTTATTTTCAGTTTTTCTGTAACATTTATAGGCATGGCCGGAGGGCTGGTAATAAGTATTTTGCTAAATCAAAAGATTAAGGGCCTGGGTATATTTAGGACCGGTATGATTCTGCCCTATGCTTTATCTCCGGCAGTGGTGGGAGCTTTGTGGATGTTTTTGTTTCATCCTTCATATGGAATTTTAACCTATGTAACACCTATAAGGTTGCAGTATTTGACCAATAGAAGACATGCTATGATCTTATTAGTTCTGGCTGCTGCCTGGCGTTTTTTAGGATTTAATATAGCTTTTTATCTGGCAGGGCTGCAAAATATTCCTCAGTCTTATCTAGAGGCTGCTTCTATAGATGGAGCGGGTTCTTTCCAGCGTTTTCGAAAAGTCATTTTTCCTCTGCTTACCCCCACTACTTTTTTTCTGTTGACGATGAATTTGGTTTACTCTTTTTATCGTATTTTTGGGTTGATACATACTGTGACCAAAGGTGGTCCGGGTGGCAGTACAAATGTATTAGTTTTTAAGGCCTATCGTGATGGGGTTACCCATCTCATGCCGGGTTTTTCAGCTGCTCAATCTGTTATTTTATTTTTTATAGCTGTCAGCCTGGTGTTTTTGCAATTTAAGTATGTACAGAGAGGTGTTCATTATGGGTAATATTTTCAGTCGTATTGCTCGTAGCAAGTTGATAATATATCTGATAATTATTGCTATACTTTTCATCTCTCTTTTTCCCGTTTACTATGCTTTTGTAGTAAGCAGTTCAACCCTGGCGGAAGTTTATCGTCGTCCACCTACTTTTACTCCCGGGGGCAGTCTACTGGAGAATTTTAATAGAGTATGGTATCAAACTAATTTGCCGCGGGCTTTATTTAACAGCACCGTTTTTTCTCTTTCGGTTACCAGCGGGAAAATTTTGATTTCGCTTTTAACTTCCTTTGCGATAGTTTATTTTGATTTCAGGGGCAAAAACTTTATATTTTTCCTGGCCCTGTTTACTTTGATGATGCCAATACCGGTTAGAATAATGTCCACCTATCAGGTGGTTTCTTCCTTTGGCTGGGTGGATTCTTACCAGGGGCTTATTATTCCCATGTTAGCTTCTGCTACCGGAACTTTCATGTTCAGACAGGTATTTAGAACCATACCGCGAGAATTGATAGAAGCAACCTTGATTGATGGTGGTGGGCCTTTCACCTTTTTATATCATGTGCTGCTGCCACTGGTTAAAACCAATATAGCGGCTTTATTCGTGATTTTGTTTATCTGGTCCTGGAATCAATATCTCTGGCCTTTGCTGATAACCACAAGTTCTGATATGCAGGTGGTGCAGCTGGGTATCGAGGGCTTGATTCCACCGGGTGCTGAATTGCCTGACTGGACTTTGATAATG
>CAYOFJ010000260.1:0-3220 GCA_964403065.1 uncultured Halanaerobiaceae bacterium
TTATTGATATTGATAAATTTTTCTGCCGAGGAGCAGAGATTTTTGGACGATGAATTCTCCCATAATTTGGATTTTATAATAAGCAATGTGCTGAGTTCGGAGGAACATCCCGATCAGCAATTCCCCCCTCTTGCACCTTATGAAGCCAGGATTTATGAGCAGCCAGGGAGGTAATTAATGGTGGACGATAAAAGTGATTTTGTGTCACTGAAAACTGATCAGGGGAAACTTTACGCACAGCCAATATTTTCGGGACAGCAGCCGCGTTCCCGGGTTATGAAAGATGTTATTGAAGAGATTGAAGCGGAAATTGAGACCTGGGAATTAGATGAAGAAGGTATAATGCTGGACTGTAAAGGGGTTTACCAGCATCAATCTGATTATTATCTGGCAGCTGCTGAAAAGAACTGGCAGCAATATGCTGTTTCTGAAGAAATGCCCGGTCAGAATATAAGGCAGGTTTACCGCTGGTTTAATCAGTTAGTTAAGGCTTTACTGGAAGTGGGAGCAGAACAGCAGGCATGGCCTTTGATCAAACTGGAGCACCTAAGAAAAGATAAGAAAGATAACCTCAAATTATTACCACCTAAAACTGCTGATTATTTGCTGCTTTATAATGAAAATATTCGCCCCCGGCTTGCAGATGAATGCTACCGACCTCCTGAGCTTTTTCAGAGTGATTTGGACGGGGAAAAGATTAAATACGAGAAGACTCTGGTTTTCAATTTAGCAGTCATATTTTATTTTCTATTGACGGGGGAAGCTCCCTATAGTGGTAGAGATAAATCCGAAATACTTGCCCGCGTCAAAAAGGGCAGAAAAGTTCCGGCTCACATTTTGCGCCCGGAAATTTGCAGAGAATTTAGTCAACTTTTAGACAGATGTTTACATCCCGATAGTGAAAAAAGACCGGGATTAAAAGAATTAAAAACAGAATTGGGCAATTTATCTTCCGAGGAACTGACAACTTCTGATGAGGATATTAATATCAAGAAAATTAACCGTCGGCGCCGAATATTCAACTGGAAACAGAGAATATATTATCAGGTGAGACAAAAATGGCCGGCACTGGCTATTATAGCTGTTTTATTAATCGGTATACCCTTAATATTTTTAACCAGTGGACCCGAGGAATATGTAGCTTCACAGCATTCGCCTGAGGAGGTAGCTGAACATTTCTATGAAGCTATTAACGAAAAAAATATTACCAGGCTTGATGATACAGGGGTCATTGACCTGGGGGAGCTGCAGAGAATGGTTTCAGAAACTCATGTGATGGAAACTGTGCAGCAGCTTTATCAAACCGGAGATGTTGAGGTAGAAGATGAAGAAATTTCTCAGGAACAGGATGAGCTGAAGGAAAGACTCGATACACTATTTGGGGTTGAGGAGCTGGAAATTAATTTAAGCCAGGAGGACCCGCCCCGGGTTGAAGCTGAATATACTTTCTTTTTTCAGGGAGAAGAAGAGGTTGTCAGATGGCCGGGCGAAGATGAAATTTTCTTCCAGAAAAGAGATGATCGCTGGCAGATAGTGGAAGTGCATGGTTTTATGGACAGGGTTATGAGAGGAGAGCTGCATGAACTTGAGGGAACTGAGCGGTTACAGAATTAGGAAGCTATGAGGAGGAAAAAAGATGGAAGGTGCTGAAACACCATCTATTGATTTGGAAAAAGTCAGCGAATATTTGAGCAGCTGGATAGAAAATAAGGTTATAGAGGCAGATAAGTCCGGCGGAGTGGTAGGTTTGAGCGGTGGGCTGGATTCCTCCGTGACTGCCGCTTTACTTTATCGGGCTTTTCCTGAAAATAGTCTCGGGGTTATACTTCCCTGTGAAAGTGAGCCAGAGGACAGGGAAGATGCTTATCTGGCTGCTGAGACAATAGGAATTTCTGTGGAAGAGGTTAACCTGGATGAAATATTTCAGGATCTTTTATTTCGGCTGCGGAAAGTAGAACCGGGAAAGGATAAAATCGCGGAAGCTAATATAAAACCGAGACTTCGTATGACGGTCCTATATTATCTGGCTGCTCGCAGGGATGCACTCGTTATAGGCACTGATAACTGGAGTGAACTGACAACAGGATATTTTACCAAACACGGTGATGGTGGTATTGATATAGCTCCTCTGGGCAGGCTGGTAAAAACAGAAGTTAGAGAGCTGGCCTATCAACTGGGGATTCCCGAGAAAATTATAAACCGCAGGCCTTCTGCCGGCTTATGGGAAGGACAGGCAGATGAGGATGAACTGGGTATGAGTTATGAACAAATAGATAGATATATTTTGACAGGAAAAGCCGAGGAGAATGTAAAGGGAAAAGTGGAAAAATTAAAAAATAATTCCCGGCATAAAATTGAACCACCACCGGTGCCAGAGCGGGAAAAAATTCGGGAGGGATAAATATGCCACCTGCTTTCAGAATAATTCTGGGAATTGTTTTTCTGGGAATTGCCTTTTTTATTTACCGCCGCGGTTAAATTTTGGGCGGGACTAAACTGAAAAAAGCAGGAATAAATCTTTTAGTCAAGAAAATAAATTCTAAGAAGTAATATAAATTTTAAGAAGAGTTAATGATCAACCTTAAACATGTCACAACAAAATTTTTTCAGCGACAGGTGCCCTTTCATAAGGGAGAATAGGGAATCAGGTGAAATTCCTGGACGGACCCGCCGCTGTGACCAGTTATTAAGATAAATTTCAGCCACTTTGACATTATTTAAAAAGGGAAGGCTGGAATATTAAGACTGGAAGTCAGAAGACCTGCCTGTTGCTGATTAATACCGGCAACCTCGGGGACAGGTTGTGGGGAGGATAATATCATAATTATCCTTGCCTGCCTGAAATGTTTTTTTTCGGGGGCAGGTTTTTTTATGTCCCAAAAATTTAAACAGGAGGCATAAACTTTGCTTAAAAAAGTCAATTTTGCAAGTTCAGGAAGGGACATTTTACTGGTTGTATTGCTGGCTGCTGTTATGGTTGTATTTTCAGCGGGGAGTTCTCTGGCCCGGGAACCGGAAGCAGTTATTGATGACCTTGACCATGAGATTGAACTGGAAGAAACGCCAGAAAGGATCGTTTCTCTGGCGCCCAGCATAACTGAGATGCTGTATGGATTGGGGCTGGGAGAAAGAGTTGTAGGAGTAACTTCATTTTGCGATTACCCCCATGAGGTCCCGGAGAAAGTTGAGACCGGGGACCTGGATACTATAGGCTCCATAG
>CAYOFJ010000261.1:0-3210 GCA_964403065.1 uncultured Halanaerobiaceae bacterium
ATGATGATATATTTCCTTTTTCTGAGGAAAAGCAGCAATTTTTACTGGATAAGTTTTCTTGTTTACCGTCAGAAGCGTCGCTGCTTGATATCGGATGTGGTACAGGGACATATGCCATCAATTTACAGGAGAATGGCTTTGACGTGGTGGGAATTGACCTTGAGCCGAAAATGATAGATCGCAGCAGGGAGAAAGCTGCGCGGAGAAATATGGAAATTGAACCCCGGTTTAAAATTTTGGATATGCAGGACTTAGATGTATTTTATTCTCCTCACAGTTTTAGTGGTGTTTATAGCCTTGGCAATGTACTGGTACATCTGGCAGGAGAAGATGAAATTTCTACAGTAATAAAGAAAATTCACAGAATACTGCTAGCTTCTGGCAAAATAGTAGTACAAATTGTGAATTATGATCGTATATTGTCACAGGGGATAACAGAATTGCCTGTTATTGAAAATGAAGAAAAGAGAATCAAATTTGAAAGAAAATATCATTATAATGAAAACAAAAATAAGATAAAGTTTAATTCTAAATTGAAAGTTGAAGATCCTGTAAGGGAAGATAATAATCGCGATCCCAATATGGCCAGAGCGGAATTTGAAGGAGATCAGGAGGTTTTCAGAAATTCTGTTGAACTTTATCCCCTGCAGAGTCAACAGTTTAAAAATATGCTGGAGGAAGCTGGCTTTGTAAATATAGAGTTTTATGGAAGTTTTGCCGGGGAAGATTATGATCCTGAGGAGTCATTTCATTTAATTGTAACAGCTGAAAAAGAATGATGTGAAAAAACTGTTAAAGCAGGAATTTGCTCTGAAATGTAGAACTTTAATTATAGATATGCTTAATGATTTGTAAAGTTAGTTTTTGTACTAAAATTGGGAGGTTTTAAATATGTCAGAGGAGAAAAGAATTGGAGTGCTTGCCGCCGATTATTATGAGAATTTAGAAGCCTGGTATCCAATTTTACGTTTAAGGGAAGCCGGTCACCAGGTAGATATTATCGGTCGGAGTGAGGGATGTGAGGTTTGTGAAAGTAAGGAAGGTTATCCTCTAAAAGTTGACTATACTGCTGCTTCTATAAAACCTGATAATTATGATGGTGTAATTGTACCAGGAGGTTATGCCCCTGACAAATTAAGACGGGATGAAAGTATTCTGGAATTTGTTTCCTATCAGGATGAAAATGATGGCCTTGTTGCTGCAATCTGTCATGCAGGCTGGGTACTTGCTTCGGCGGATATTTTAGAAGACAGAAAGGTAACTTCAACTCCTGCTATAAAAGATGACCTGAGGAATGCGGGAGCAGAATGGGTTAATGAGGAAGTGGTTGTAGATGGTAATATCATAACATCACGAGCACCAGGTGATTTACCTGCATTTATGACTGAGATTTTGAAATTTTTAGATTCCTAACTGGGGGGTGTTCACTTGGATTTAAATTTAGTTGTAGCCGGTGAAGCAGGACAGGGGCTGCAGACACTTAATGAAATAATGTCTAAAGCTTTTTTCCGCATGGGTTTTTCTGTTTTTGGCAGCAAAGATTATATGTCACGAATACGTGGCGGACATAATTTTATGCAGATTAGAATTGCCGATAAAGAAATTAATTCTCCTCGTGAAGATATAAATATATTGCTGGCTTTGAATAAAGAAAGTAAAGAGATTCATCAGGATAAAGTGGGCTCTGAAGGTATTATTTTGCAGGAAGAAGAAGATGGCGATGATAGCAGTAATACTATTTTCCTGGCAGCCAGTGAAATGGCCAAAGAAGTTAATCCCAGAGCAGTAAATACGGTATTTTTAGGGGCAGTCTGGAAACTGCTGGGTTTAGAGTTAGATGAATTAGAACAGGTAATTAAAAAGAGATTCACCGACTCTGAGATTCAAGAGGATAATTTGACTCTTTTACACAGGGGATACGAAGAAGTTACTGAAAAATTTGATATTACAACTCCTGCTAGAAGTAAAGAAGATAAAATGCTTATAAATGGTAATCAAGCTATAGGACTGGGAGCTGCTGTTTCTGATGTGCAGTTTTATTCCGCTTATCCCATGACTCCTTCTACTGGCATCCTCAATTTTTTAGCTTCACGTCAGGATAAACTCAATATAGCTGTGGAACAGGCAGAGGATGAAATTGCAGCTGTTAATATGGCTCTGGGCGCTTCTTTTGCTGGAGTTAGAGCTATGACCGGAACCTCGGGCGGAGGTTTTTCACTTATGGCGGAAGGATATGGTCTGGCAGGTATTATGGAAACTCCCCTGGTGATAGCAGAAGTGCAGAGACCGGGTCCTGCTACCGGTTTGCCCACCAGAACTGAACAGGCTGATCTCTCCTTTGTGATTAATGCTCATCAGGGAGAATTTCCGCTGAAAGTGATTGCTCCCAGGAATCCGCGTGAGGCTTTTCTGGAAACTGTACGGGCTTTTAATTTGGCCGAAAAATATCAGATGCCCGTAGTTATTCTTAGTGATCAATTTTTAGCGGATTCTAAAACTGATATTAAGGAACCCGATCTTGATCAACTGGAGAAAAATAGATATTTAGTGGATGAAGAAGAATGGCCTGAGGATAAGGAATATAAACGTTATGAATTCACCGAATCGGGGATTTCGCCTCGAGCTTATCCGGGACAGCTTGCAGGTGAGGTTGTGCTGCAGGATAGTGATGAACATGATGAAAGAGGATTTATAGTCGAAGATTCTGTAAAGAGAAAGAATATGGTCGATAAAAGAATGAAAAAACTTACCAGACATAGAAGAGAGGATCTGGAAGAACCTGTATTTATAGGCCCGGAAAAACCTGATTATATACTTGTTGGCTGGGGATCTACTTTTGGACCTTTACAGGAAGCCCGTGATCTTATAGAGAAAGAGGGCATTAGTGTTGGATTGCTTGCTTTTAGTGATGTATTGACCTTGCCTTCAGCAGAACTGGAAAAAAACCGCTGTTACAGCACTAAACTGGCTGTGGTGGAAAACAATGCTACCGGTCAGCTGGCCAATATAATTAATGCTGAGACTGGGTTGACGGTTGATTATAGTCTTCTAAAATATGATGGCAGGCCTTTTAGTGCTGAAGAAATTTATAGACGTTTTAAAGAAGAGGTGATAGTTTAATGGTTGAGGAAAGCATTTTTGAACCGGATCGTGAAACTGCCTGGTGTCCTGGCTGTGGTAATTTTCCTCTGCGTAAGGGACTGGCTTCAG
>CAYOFJ010000262.1:0-3191 GCA_964403065.1 uncultured Halanaerobiaceae bacterium
GAGTAGACAACCATGCTCCTCCCCCCTAAACTATTTCTATGAAAGCTTCTATCCTGGTTCGCAGCTGCCCTTTATCACCTGAGCTCAGTTCTGTAGCTAAATTCAAGACCGGAATTTCCCGGTTCTGAAAAAAATCTTTCAAACGCAGATAATCATAATGGGCATAATCACAGAAATTTAAATTGTGAAATACAACTCCGGCAAAATCATATACCGCCAGCAAATCTTCATAAAAATTTTGTCGGGCACCGTAATCACTAAAACGGGGACAAATCGGTTTTTGCAGATAAACATCTGCAAGATGTTGTAGCAGTATATCTATATTGTCCTCACCGGGAATTTCCTTATCCTTATGGGACTTTTCACATTCGTTACTATTCTGTAGGCCAGCTGCAGATTGCGCTCTGGAAATATCATAATTTTTCTGCCAGTAACGAAAGCCCTGACAGTGATCATGAAAAACAGCTCCCCCATTTTCTCTAAACACCCTGGTCATAGCGGGATGCGGTTGAGCACCCGTCAGAATAAATTTTTTCTGGCCCGATAAATCTGGAAAAACTTCTTTTTCTCTGCTGCCATCATGGAAGCGTTCCCAAAGTTTTTTATTAAACTCATCCCTTTCCTCACTGAAGGCCCTGCGCCCGAGTTCATCGTCAATAAAGCCGGCTTTAAAATATTTTTGTTTAACTCTGCTGCTGTCTTCATTTTCCTTTATATTTTCATCAATCCCGCCCGGTAAATCCCGGAGAATCTCCAATGTCTTTTTATACATTTTCATAATATTTTGCAGCTGCCCGGGTTCAATTTCCCCGCCTAACTCCTGCAGAAAACCTGTCATTTCCTGTAGAGAACTGGAAAAATATTTTCTGGCACTTTGACCTCTCTGACGCGGGAGATCCAGCATAAAAACAGGCAGCTCCGATTCCGCCCGCAGCATATTATAAAGATGCATCATAGCATTACAGGAATTGGCGATGACCGCTCCTGCCAGTTCTTCTTCCTCAATCTGAAGCAGCTTATAGGCAGCACTGCGCACATAGGGACATAAATTCCCCGGTAAATAACCGGATTTCCGGTCAAAGCTTTCAGCTTTTACTGCCGGTCTATAAGGCAAAAATCCCGCCGCCCTTATCAATTCTTCCGGGGTATAAGTGCAGAGCCAGGCCACTTTTCCTTTTATTTCCGGTAAATCAGATTCCTCAGTCATACTTAACTTCCACCTACTGCTTTATTCTTCTGGTTTCCGGCCAGAAGCGCTGCTCCTAAAGCACCTACAATCTGAGGTTCTTCCGGCACAGTAATTTCACAATCAAGTTCATCCTCAAGACAGTTAACCACACCCGTGTTTTTGGCCACTCCACCTGTCATAATCACAGGTTCATTCAGTCCAATTCTCCCCACCATAGCCGCAGTCCTGCTGGCTATAGACCGATGTATCCCTTTAATAATCGCATCTTTTTCGTGACCTTCAGCCACCCGGGTGACAACTTCTGATTCCGCAAAAACTGCGCACATGCTGCTTATATTCACTTCCTCTTCAGCTTTTTTACTCATAACTTCCAGTTCAGCCAGCTCGACCTCCAGGGCCTCAGCCATCACCTCCAAAAATCTTCCGGTGCCTGCTGCACATTTATCATTCATCTCAAAATCAATTACCATTCCAGAATTATCCAGTCTGATAACTTTGCTGTCCTGACCGCCAATATCTATAACGGTGCTGGCTTCCGGATATAACTTTTTGGCCCCAATTCCATGGCAGGTTATTTCAGTAATCTGCTCATCAGCAGCCGCCAGATTCACCCGCCCGTACCCGGTCGCCACTATTTTATCCAGGGCATCAACTCCAGCCTTGGCCTGCTGACAGGCCTGCTGTAAAGCTTCTTTACCTGCCTGTTCAGCATCGGCCCCTGTGGGCACAATCTTCCGGGATATTATGCTGTTTTCATTACAAATAACCGCTGCTGTAGAAAGTGAACCCATATCCACTCCTGCTGTCGGCATTATATCACATCTCCTTTTAAAGTACTATTCCAGTTCCTGGCGGGCCAGGCGCACATTTTCTTTAAGTAGTTCGGGTATAGGCAGGTCATAGGGACATTTTTGCAGGCACTCGTGGCATTCTGTACAGTTTTCAGCCTCAAGAAAAACTTCATAAGGTCCCTCTTTTACATCTTCGGCCGGCATGCGATTGAGAAAAGATTCTACCCTCAGCACTACAGGTATTTTAATCTCCTCCGGACAGGGAAGACAGTACTGACAGCGGCGGCAGAATTTATCTCCCAGCTCCTCACGGCGCTGCTGCAAAAACTGCTTCTCCTCTTCGACCAGCTCATAATCCTGACGGGCAGTGGCCGTATTTTCTTTTACCTCTTCAACTGTTTCCATACCGGGTATAGGCAGAACATCTTCCTGCTTTAATATGTATTTTAAGGCCACATCTGCCCTCTGTAAGCGACCTCCAGCCAGAGGCTTCATGACTATCATACCCAGATTTTTCTCTCGAGCTGTGGGTATAAGTTTTTCCTCACCCTCTCGCTCAATAAAATTATAACAGAATTGAATCGTGGCAAAATTATACTCATCTATTGCCTGCAGCAGCAGGTCATTAGAATGACCGGTAATACCGATAAATTCCACCAGCCCTTCCTTCTGGGCCTTCTTTAACCCCTGTAGAGCACTGTTTTTCTTCTTTACCTGATTATGATAATTCTCCTCGGAGCTGACATGGTGAAGCTGATATAGATCTATCTTATCCACCTGAAAATTTTCCAGGCTTGTTTGCACATCTTCATAGGCCTCTTCCGCATTTTCGGCAGGTGTTTTAGTGGCCAGGTAAACTTTTTCATCCATCTGCTGCAGCGCCTCTCCTATTTTTAGCTCACTATCTCCATAAGCCCGGGCACTATCGATAAAATTAACTCCCCTGTTTACGGCTTCTTTTACCACCTCAACCGCTGCTTCCTGTGAAACTCTCTGGATCGGTATACCTCCAAAACCCAGAGGAAAAACCTCCATACCTGTTTTGCCCAGCACTACACTATCCCGCACGAAATATCAGCCTCCCCATTATGTTAATATAAAAAGATCTTCTCCATATCAATTGGTTGAATATAGTTTTAGTCATTTTCTTAATACTTATAATTGAAAGCTATAAGGCTCTGCTCACCAGGAAATTTTTCCTGTGTTTAGGT
>CAYOFJ010000263.1:0-3171 GCA_964403065.1 uncultured Halanaerobiaceae bacterium
ATCTAACAGCACAAAAGACCACTCTGGTGAACGAGTCGTGGGAGAAATGGCATAACCGCCACCACCCATTAAGGTATAACTTTCTCTTTCTATACCAGGTATATGACCAAAGCCAAATTCATCCACTACCTCAGAACGATCAGGATCACGAGCAGACTGGAAGACAAAATTCCAGTTAATTTCAAAAAGCTGGTCTCCTGAAAGGAAATGATGGAAGTTATCCCAGTCACTTACCTCCAGAGAGGCTTCCGGTATCAGACCTTCATCTAAAATGCTTTTCATAAATTCTAAAGTTTCCACACCTTTTTCATCGTTAAATACCCACTCGGTTCTGTCTTCATTCATCCATCTACCGTCATGCAATCTCAACAGAATATCAAACCAGACCATTCCATCTTCATGACCGGAAAGCCAGCCCGGAAAGAAACCATATTCAGCTATATCCTGATCTATAGCCTCACGGGACATTTCTAACATCTCATCCCAGTTATCAGGCGGATCTTCATAACCCATTTCATTCAACATACTCTCATTGTAAAAGAAAGTAACTGTAGCAGCTGTTCCTGGAATAGCCCACTGATGACCATGTGAACTTACAAATTCAACAGTACTGTCAAAAAACTTTTGATTAACAGCATCAAGTGTATCTTGAGAAACAACTTCATCCAGAGGCATTGCCATACCCAGCTGTCCTAACTCTGCATGCCAGGATCTACTCATCATGTATAAATCAAAAGTTGATCCGCCAGCAATACTAGTAGTTATTTGATCCCAAAGGTCCCCATAAGGATACTCCATCCACTCAACCTCAATATCATATTTTTCCTCAAATATCTCTACTCCTTCGCCAAATTGTTCTACATCAATATCCAGGGCAATTATACTTAACTGATCAGGTTTGGGCGGCATATCTTCCGGTAAAGCTTCTGCTACCATAGGATTAAAAGCCAAGAGAAATGCTGTTACCAGAAAGCAGACTAAAATTTTTTTAGCCATTAAATAAATTCCCCCTTGTATTAAATTTAAAATTTTTCTTAAAAGAAACTCTTAATATATTATTGAATACTTCAACCACTTTTCCTTCTTTATTTTTTTTAAATCAACCAACGGTCCACAAGATAAACCTAACAACAAAAATTAAATTGAATTAGAAATTATTTTTATTTTCTTAATTATTTATTTACATATTAAAGTATATATACATTTATATAAATATTTATTTTATACTATTCAGACATATATAAATACATATTTACATATTTAATTACTTATATATTTACATATATACTTATATACATTATTATACACATATATATTCATACATTTAATTAAATATTTATATATACAAATATTTAAATGTATAAAATTATAGACATACTGGATAGTATTTAACTCAATGAATGCCTTTAAGATCATATTTCATAGGGAGCATCGGCTTAATGGACTTAAAATAACTATAGAAATATATGAATAAACATTTATTTGTATGTTTAAATATATATGTAATTTATTCTGAAATAATTAGATAAATAAATAATTATCTATTTAATTAATTATTAGCTAATATTCTGAAATATTTAAATACATATTTGAATAAATACATATTAATATTTTTCATTATATTCTTTCATGTATAAATACATATATATTTATTTTTTACTATTCTTAATTATTCAACATTTAAGCAAAGTAAAATTGATATACAATTAAGCAGGAGTTTAATGCTCAATAAAGAAAATATATATTAACAAATCAAAAGGGGTATTATTACATAATTGAGGTGATAAGTATGGCAAATATAATAAGTATTGTTAACCAAAAAGGTGGTGTAGGTAAAACGACCACTACACATAACCTTGGTTATGCTCTGGCTGAAGAAGATCAAAATACTTTAATTATGGATCTAGATCCACAGATGAATCTTTCCAATACAGTTGGAATAGATTGTTATGCCCAAAAGCAGTCTATTTATGATGTTCTAAAGGATAAAGAGCTTCCCTTAGGAAGTGTTATACAGAGAACCGAACATGAACAAATGGATATAATACCTTCGGCATTTGAACTTTCTGGAGCAGAAATAGAATTTACCCGCCGCATTAGCTCTGCCTCCTTATTATCACGTTCAATTACAAATTCTATCAAAGAAGAATACGATTTTATAGTTATAGATTGTCCTCCTGCACTGGGTATCTTAACAATTAATGCTCTTAGCGCATCAGATTATGTAATTATTCCCATGCAGGCTGAGGTTTATGCTCTATATGGAATTGATATGTTATTATCTACTATAGAAGAAATCCAGGAGGAAACCAATTCCAGATTAAAAATCATGGGCGTATTAATTACCATGCATGATGGTAGACTGCGATTACACAAAGAAATGACAGAAAAAATTAATGACTATTTTAAAGGTAAAGTCTTTGATACATTAATTAAAACAAATACCACCCTGAAAGAAGCCCAAAGTAATAATCAATCCATCTTTCAATATGATGGAAGAGCAAGAGGCGCTAAAAATTATCAGGCTCTGGCCAGGGAGGTTATTGAAATATGTCAGATGAAAGAAGTTCAATGAGCTCAGATAGTGAAAAACTTTTCCAAAATATTGGAGAAAGATTAAAAAGACAGAGAGAAAAAGAAGCAGCTGAGGAAGATTCAGAAACAGAGGAAAACACAAAAGATCAACCTGAAAAAAAAGAAACAACTGATAAGGAGGAAAAAGAAAAGTCCTCTAAATCTAAACAAGATAAACAATCATCACAAACTTCCAGTCCAGAACGTGCCTGGCAAAGACAGGAAGTCTATCAAACTTCTTTTAAAGTTAAACCAGAGATGGAAGATAATTTTAATGACTGCAAAAGAAAATTTCGCAAAGAATTAAATCTGCTGCTATCTAAACAGGATGCTATAGAACTGGGATGGGTTCTTTTAAAAAATTTAGATGATAGTTATTTTGAGGAACTAAGGGTAAGCTATTCCCCTGAAGACGATCTAATAGAAGCTTTAAAAGAATTGATAGAAGAATTTTATTAAAAAATAAATAATATTAGGATTGGTTATAAAGAAGGTTGTTCAACAAAAAAATGAACTGCAATAAATTCATAAGGAATATTCAGTTTAGAAATGAATGCATTAAATAGGAAATATTATCGTTTAAAGCAATTTCTTATA